>CAYJMK010000093.1:0-3509 GCA_964371425.1 uncultured Candidatus Saccharibacteria bacterium | reverse complement strand
TCAGCGCTGCTGCCATGACAATGGGCTTGAAGACGGAACCCGGTTCATACACGCAGTGTACAGCTGTATTAACATAATCAGAAACGTTCTCCACTTTGCCATACACATTTGCGTCAAACGTTGGTGCATTTGCCATGGCAAGAATGTCGCCGGTTTTTGGGTCTAAGACAATCGCTGTTCCTTCCGTCGCACCGTATCGCTTGATACCGTCTTCCAACGCTTTTTCTGTTAGGAATTGAATCGAGCGATCGATAGTGAGAATAATATCGCTGCCGTCTTCTGCTGGTTGTTCGACTGCGTCACCTAGAGAAACGAACCGTCCATACGCATCTTTCTCCGCTTGAAAATAACCTTTCTTTCCAGCAAGCAGATCATTGTAGGCACCTTCAATCCCGTATTGTCCTTTCTGTTCTTGTCCGTCAAACCGTACGAATCCGAGCACATGTGCCGCAAAACTTCCGTCGGGGTAGTAACGGAAATTTTCCGGTTGTGTGTGAATGCCTTTTAATTGAAGTTGTTCCACCGCAGCCACTGTTTCTTCATCGACGCGATGTTTGACGGGTTCGTATAAGTCATTCGGACGTGCCAGACGGCGTTCGAGATCTTCGCGATCAATATCCAGCACGGTTGCAAGAGCTTCTGCTGTTTTTGTTACATCCTCGACTTCACGAGGTACTGCGTAGATATGGGTGAATTCACGATTCGTTGCAACAGAGAGTAAGGTGCCGGACATACGATCTTGCACAAGAATTTTCCCACGTTGTGGGATGAGATCTTCGTAGATTTGCTGTTGATTTGTTGCAAGCGCATCGTAGGTCTTAAAATCTAGGACCTGTAATTTGAAGAGACGCAACACAATAGCACTTGCCGCTAGCAAAACGCATCCAAACAAAAATGTCGTGCGACGTTGTCCAGCACGTTGACGCTCATGAAAGGCTTGACCACCTGGAACAGCAGCTCTGCCTGAGCCGTCTGGTCGTCTTCTTTGTGCACGCGTTGCAGACATATCTGGATTCAGCCGTTTATCAAGCCTGTTTGGATGGTTCCATCATAAGGCCGCGCATGGTATCATATCTGTGAGCTCCTCTAGCTCGGATGTGGATACTTTGCAAACGCTGTCCAACGGGGTGATAACGGCAAACAGACTGTGGTCTGCTTGCGAATCGTCCCACTTGTGTGACCAGAACGTTTCCACTCCCCCTAGAGGAGTTTCTGTCTACGTTTTGGCTTTGATGTACAAGACGAATCGGCGTCCCTCTTGGGGACGTTTTTGTTGCATATCGACGTATGCTGCAGCGTATCTTACCGGTTGTAGGCGACATCGGTTTCATGGTTCGCGAGGTAAACAGGTGTTCCTCCTTGCACCATTCCCAATTCACCCGCGACTTTTTCGATTCGTCTAAGCGAGCGCAGTTCACTTGCTTTGCTTGCGAGGCGGTCATTGTTTCCGCGCAGCTCTTCTGTACGATTCCCCATTTGTGCAATCTCTAGCCCCTGTGCAGATGTTTGGAAGACCTGCACTAAGAACAAACCTGTCGAAAGGATCGCTGTTGCGACTAATACTAACGCGACCGTGCCTCCTTGTTGGTTTCGAATATTTTTCATCCATGCTTTTATTGTCGACGTGTTGACACGTTTGCTTCTGGCGGAGATGGACGATCGAGAGGATTCAGGAAGGCGGGACATGTGGAGAGCGTTAGGTGTGGGAGAGACGTTCAGCAGCACGGAGTTTGGCGCTGCGAGATTTAGGATTGGTTTCGACTTCGATGAGAGATGGAACAAGGGGTGTGGGAGTAAGAATCCGGAGGAGAGAACGGTGTCCACAGATGCAAACCGGCACTTCAGGCGGACAGAGACAGCCGGTTGCTTCTCGCCGAAAGACCTGTTTGACGATGCGGTCTTCGAGCGAGTGGTAACTGACCACCACGATCCTTCCATTTGGTGCGAGCTGAGCAATGCCCTCCGGTACCGCAGCTTCCAGAGCTTCTTGTTCGCCATTGACGGCGATTCGAAGCGCTTGGAAAACCTTGGCGAGGTAGGCTTCTTCCCGTTCTCGACCGTGCGGGACCGCCCGCGCGATGGTGGCAAGATCGCCACTGGTGAGAACTGGTCGTTCACGTCGGTTCGCTGTGAGAGCGGCCGCGAGTGGACGAGCATTGCGCAGATCGCCATACCGGACGAAGAGCGCTGCAAGATCGGCTTCTGAACGCTCCGACAGTAATTGAGCAGCGGTAGGCCGGTCCGACTCGGACAGGTTGAACCGCATGTCTAACGGCGCGTCGTGCGCATATGCGAAGCCTCGTGCCGCTTCAAGATGGTGCGTAGAGAGCCCGAGGTCTAAAACGATCGCTTGGACCGTTTCGATCTCGAGGTTCTCCAGCTCCTCCTTGATGCGAGCGAAGTTGCCATGGACAAGGTGCAGTCGTCCTCTTGTGATCTCGACCTGGAATCGTTCACGCGCATGCGCAATCGCTTCCGGGTCGAGGTCGAAACTGACGACGTGTCCTGTTTCTCCAACTGCTTGTAAAAGAGCTTCTGTGTACCCTCCTGCTCCAAGTGTTCCGTCAACGGCTGTGTCGCCTGGCTTCACGTTGAGCAACGCGATGGCCTCATCTTTCAGAACCGGAATGTGTGCTGCATAATCGGTCACACGCCGAGCTCTGAAAGTCGTTCTGCAATAGCGTCGGAACTGCCTTCCATCGCTTCCTTTTCTTTCTTCCAAGCGCGTTCATCCCAGAGTTCCATCCGTGTGTAGAGTCCTGCGACCACAACACTTTTCTTTAAGCCGGCGTAGGCACGGAGATATTCGGGGAGAACGACACGGCCCTGGCGATCCATTTCAAGGTCCATCGCACCGGCCAACATGAGACGAGCAAACGCGCGTGTATCTTTCTGTGTGATCGACAGCTGCGACAGTTTTGTGGCGAGCTGTTCCCACTCAGCTTTTGGGTAGAGGAACAAACAGTGATCGACTCCGCGTGTGACGACGACGCCATCGGCCAGCTTTGCGCGGAATTTAGAAGGCAGCGCGAGACGGCCTTTTTCATCCACGCTGTGGCTGTATTCTCCGATGAACATTTGGATGACGTTCGCCTTTGTTGATTCTGTGGATTCCCCACTTCATGCCATTTCAATCCACGTGTTGCCATCTTACTCCAATTTTTGGAGTTGCAAAGGGATGATTTTCCCTCCCGATGGGGATAAATCCTCTCTTTTTTTGTTCTGGTGTCTTGTCTGCATCGCCAAAAAAAGTGGCTCCCTCTTATGACAAGAAGACTGACGATGAGCGAGAAGAAAAGAGCCTCCCGCGAGATTGTGTTGTCGAGCAGGAGGCTCTTTTCTTCTCGTTCTTTTTATTGTTTTACGGTCACGCCTGACCCGCCGGCGCTGCCGGGTATTCATCCGACCGCTGTCATAAGCCCCACAGCGCGCCTCGCGCCGGACGTGTCGGTGGGCGCATTCGCGGTTATCGGCGATCACGTGATCCTGGAGAAACACGTCGTCATCGG
>CAYJMK010000092.1:0-3512 GCA_964371425.1 uncultured Candidatus Saccharibacteria bacterium | reverse complement strand
TCTTTCAGCCAGGCTGCACGACCCAGGAACACGGCGACACCAGGATGACTCAGGAGGCGCGGGAGCGCGTACTGAACCTGATGCAAATCACGACCGAGTTGCCGAACCTGTGCGCTCTCCACGGACGTATGAAAGGAGGCCGTCACACCCATAGAGGTCACCACGTCGACACCGACACCCGACACCTCATGCTCGATCGGCTGCCAAGCACCCTGGTGTGACAACACGGTGCGACGCGCCGCATGACCGGTTTGGAGCCGACGCTCGTTGAACCGATAGTGCGCGCCACGCTCATCGAGCGCTCGATGAAGAGCAGCATGACGAGCCAGCAGATCCACTTCCGGCAAACCGCGCAGGCGATCAGCCCATCCAGAATCAGTAAGCACGATAGACTCCTTTTCTATTGTGATAGATGCCACTCAGGAGACGGCACGCACCGACATCGGTTGCGCACGTCCAGCGATCAAAGATTGATCAAACCCCAACTCCTGGAACAGGCGCGCCAGAAGCAGGAAGTATTCGTTCACACGACGCATCCGCAGCTCCAGCATGTCCGCCGTATACAGATCCACACACTTGCGGTTACCGGAGTACAAACGCGGATGCACGAGCTCCACTGGAGACGGTTCACCGCGCGCAGCACGCCGCAGGATGAGTTCGATCGTGAGACCGTATCCTTCCGTTGTCAGCGTAGGCAGTACATCAGCGATCCAGTTCGCGCGGAACCCCCAGCAGCCACTGATCACATCGGTCAGTTCGTACCCGGTCACGCCGCAGACGAGCGGTCCAATGGTCCGGTGGAACAACAACCGATCGATCGGCGGAGAATCTCCGCCAGAGTCGGGGTGATACCGCGAACATGTGACGAACGACGAACCTTCCAGAAGACGATCCCGCATCTGCGGCAACATCTCCGGCAAGTATTGTCCGTCGCCGTCGACACGGAAGATGAACTCATAGCCGCGCCGCAGCGCTTCCGTGAGCCCCGTCCGAACAGCCATCCCGTTCCCTGCCGGAGCCGGAATGATTTCCACCAAACGTCGGGACCCAGCACCAATCGTGCCATTGTCACCGCCATCCAGCAGGAGCACATCGAATCCACGCGGAATACGATCAACGACAGCAGAGACATCGCGCTCGTTGCGCGCAGGAATGATGACGACACTTTTCATGTGATTTCCCTCCCAAGAATTGAAATGTACAGGAACGTCTTCTCCATCCGCGGCTCAGAAAGTGGCAAAGCAGCGAAGGGAGAGGGCGTTACTTACGCCTCTTCTCCTTTACAGAACGACCGAATCATTTCCGTGAACACATGTTCGGTATCGCGGAGTGACTGCACCGAGACCCATTCGTTCGGCATGTGGTTATCATCTCCAGCGGGTCCAAAGTTGGTGAACGGAACGTCATACTGCGTCGCCAACATCTCGACATCGTTGTAGCCGGAGTTCTTCGCATCTTTGTACTCCGGTTCAAATCCAGCTGTACGAATCGCGTCCTCCACGCGTGCAAGACGGGATCGATCAACATAGGAAGCGCCATAATCGTGAATGACATCTGCTCCAAGAAACTCCATCCCTTGCTCTTCGACGTATCCGCGCAGCAAGGCAATGGCCTTCTCAGCATTCAACCCAGGGATGGCGGTCCGAATACTGATCCCAACTTCTGCAACATCCGGCACCACATTCACTTGCTTCGTCACTTCAAACGATCCATCCGACAAGTTCTTTCCACCGCCTCCATGAACGTATGCGAGGTTCGGAACAGAGTGACCAAGTTCTGGATGTTCATAGAAACGCGCGAGTTCCTCCGCCAAACGTTCGTATGCGCGCACCGCTCCTTGAATTGCGTTCTTCCCTTCCTGTGGCCGAGCGGAGTGAGCAGCGAGTCCTCGAACGCGGTAGTAGAGACCAATCATTCCGCGCCGACCGTACGAAAGTTTGAAACTCGACTCTGGGCTAACGATCACTTCCGGCTTAAACGTCTCCGGAAACACGTATTCATACGCGAGTTTGCGCATGCCGCGCAGTCCGTACTCTTCATCGACATAGAAGAGCAAACAGAGTCCACGGGTTTTCTTAAATCGAGAAACAGCTGCCAATAAACTCGCTGTTCCGCCTTTCATATCTTTCGCACCGAGTGCGTACATCCGGTCGCCTATCTCTGTTGGAACCAACGGATCGGTTTTCCACCCCTGCCGCGGTTCGACCGTGTCCAAATGACAGGCGAAAGCGAGCGTAGGAGCCGCATCATCCATCGCAATAACATTGAAACGTCCGTCGCCAATGTCTTGTATGAAGATACGCATCAAAGAAGGAAACGTGTGCAGTAATGCAGTGATATGCTCCGCAATCTGCTTATCTGAAACCTGCCGATCGTTATAGCTCGGAAGTGCGACCAGCTGACGAGTGAGTGTGACGGGATCAAGTGGCATAAAAGAGGAGAAATGGCTTAGAACGAACGAAAGCGGCGCCCCTTCCAGGGGCGCCGCTGAGCTGACGATCGATGGGAAAAGAGTCCTATTCCATCTTCATCTGCACAACGACACCCCCGGACATGCCGAGGACGACGAGGAGAATAAAGATGAAAAGATATGAGGACATCAAAAAGAACCTAACAGGTAAATTAAAATAGTGCAAGAGAAAAGATCTACACAAAGAAAAATGAGGGTTGCAACACCCTCATCTTTCACTGTGACAACACACTACGACTTATACATCTGCACGGGCGTACCCACTTCTGTAAATCCGTAGAGCCACTCTGCATCCAAATTATGAATGTTGATACACCCATGACTCATTTTCCGACCAAAGTTGTTGTGCCAATACGCACCGTGCAACCAGTATAAGGTGTTGGACAGATTCATGTTCCACTTCACACCAGCCAGATCATAGTTGCGCGGATCATTCGGACCATAAGTCCAGGTATACCGGGTCACTGTTTTTTTCCGCGTCACTTTGAAAGCTCCTTCTGGTGAAGCAAATTCGGGCAATCCAGAAGAGATGAGAAACGCATTCATAAGCTTGCCATTTTCGTAGGCGTAAAGCGCTTGCTGAGTCAGATCAACTTCTACAGAACGCCCCTCTTTCACAAGGACAGCACGAACAGGCGGTGACACCATCCGACCATTCGCGTAGCGTGTTTTGAAACCAAATTTCAAATCGTCTGCTGCATGACTCGAACCTTCGAATGCTTTCAATCCAGGATCAACAGTCACCGTGTAAGAAATGCCTTCTGGCATGTATTCCTTCGGTTGGAATACTAATGTCTGCGCATCTTTCCAAGCGTAGATACCCTGTATTTCCGGAGCGATATGCACAAAATTCTCAATCCCCTCTTGCTGTACAGGACGATCAAACGTCAACGTAATCGGACCCACTTGCGGTGCACGCGGATCACCATCTTTCGGTGAAACCGAAGCGAGCGTAATAGGGCCACGTGTGCTAAACGATGCACGTGTATCTTGCGCTTCAAGAACGGCACCTTTCACCGATGTGCGAATTCTCACTTCGTAC
>CAYJMK010000091.1:0-3615 GCA_964371425.1 uncultured Candidatus Saccharibacteria bacterium | reverse complement strand
TTGTGAGAGTGACAGGAAAACGCGTTTGCGGATAATCCGCTGCCGTAAAGACCGTGGGGTGCTGTGGAGCGTTTGGCATAATGCCGTACGTTAATCCACTGCGCGTTCGATACATGTCCGGCGCAGATTGTCTGCTTGCGAAATGACAAGCGATGTACGCTAACGTGTTGTGTTTTTTACGTCAATTGATAGACGGATGACACCATCATACGACCTCCTAGTCTCGCTCCTGCAATTTGAAGGACAAACTCGCCATCACTCCTGCGACAACTGCCCATACCAGCAGAATGACGAGTTTAACCCACCCTTCTGAAAATGGTTTTCCGATCGTCACCATGTCACGCATTAGATCCGCGAGTGGTGCGATTGGCAAGAAATCCACAATCTTCCGCAACCAATCTGGAAACGCTGTTGTTGGGAAGAAGATGCCTCCAAGCAACATCATGGGAAACGCAATCAGGTTTGCAATAAACGGCACGGTTTCGACTGTTTTAGCGACTCCAGACACGAATAGACCAAGGGAGAGGAAGACAATATTCCCCAAGAGAATCAGACCAATCAGCCACCACCAATTGTGGAATTCAACCTGGAACGCCAGAATTGCGACGGCGATCAAGATGGCCGCCTGCATCAAGGACAACACTAAACGTGCCACCATGTTTCCTAAAACAAATTGCCATGGACGAACGGGAGTAGCCATCACACGCCGTAACACTCCTTTTTGCTTCGCATCCACAATCGCGAAGGCCGTTCCGAAAATCCCGAGCTGCATGATCGTCATGGCAATAATACCCGGCACCAAGAAATCGACATAACGGAATGCCTGCGCCTCCAGCCTTTTCTGCTCAACGGTGATCCAGCCCTGCGAACCTGATCCGACAAGTTGTGCCTGCTGGAAGACCTGTTGGATCAGCAACGTCGCAACACCCGCAATCTGTGGGTTTGCTGCATTCTGGTAAATCACGACCTGTTCTTCCTGCTCTTGCGGTGCAAGGGAGAAGCCGGCAGGGAGTTCCACAACCACGTCACGTTTGTTTTTTTCGAGTTGTTCTTTTTCTGTGACCGGATCGCCTATGGTGAGCTCGACCCCATCAATTTTCTCCAAATAGGTACCCAGGACTTCAGCGCCATTTCGCGGTTCTGGTTGAGCAATCCCAATCCGAAATCCTGCCTGACCTGAGTCCGAAACATACCCAATCACCAACATCAGAATGAGTGGCAAAAACCACGTAAAGAAGACCGTCTGCCGATTCCGGAAGAGCATTTTCAGCGTTGCGACTGTGATAGCGAAAAAGATGTTCACAGGAAGAGGAGCGGCGGCCTAATCGCGGAGATGTTTGCCCGTCAACTCAAGGAACACGTCTTCGAGGTTAGCATCGTGCACTTGCAAGTCGGTGAAATCGACGGTGCGTTCTTGGTCGTAACGAATCAGATCAATCAGTGTGTTTTGTACGTCGCGCGTATGCAGAGTCACCGTGTTTTTGATGCGATCTATGCGCGTGACGCCTGTGCATTTCTTCAACGGTTCCAAGTCGAGCTGGTCATTTGCCACATGGAAGGCAACCGTTGCTCGCTGATCGATGCGTGAAAGTAATCCCGTTGGCGTATCGAGCGCCACAATCTTTCCACTGTCCATGATGGCGATGCGGTCGCACAACACTTCTGCTTCTTCCATGTAGTGCGTGGTCAGGATAATCGTTTTGCCCGCTTTCTGAATATCACGAACAAGCTCCCAAAGGTTGCGCCGAGCTTGCGGGTCAAGACCTGTTGTCGGTTCGTCTAAGAAGAGTACGCGTGGATCGTTCACCAGCGCCACGGCGATTGAAAGCCGCTGACGTTGACCGCCGGAGAGTTCCTTCGCCTGACTCTTCCATTTCTCTTCAAGCGTGACTTTTTTTAAGAGCGCCATCCCATCGACTTTTTGTCCGTACAGTTCCCCAAAGAATTCAAGCAGTTCGCGGAGGTTCAGATTGTCAAAAAAGGACGAAGACTGTAGCTGTACCCCAATCCGCTCTTTGACTTTATGCGGATGTGCACCGACGTCGATGCCATCGATAAATGCCGTTCCTTCGGTGGCGCGTCGTAGACCCTCCAGCATTTCGAGCGTCGTGGTTTTTCCGGCTCCGTTTGGCCCCAGAATGCCAAAAATCTCCCCCTCTTTCACTTCAAAGGAAATACCGTCAACGGCGGTCAGATCACCATACTTCTTACGTAGGTTGTTGACTTGAATGATGGGTGCGGATGTCACAGTACAGAAATAATGTGTGAACGAGCATACCCTGCAAGAGAGATGGGTCAAGCTTGTCAGGAATAAAAAACACCCCAGACTTCAAGGAGTTTAAGCACGACGTGGAGGTCTTCCCTACACTCAAGTGAGCGCAGCATTAGGTATTGTTACGGAGCGTACGGAAGACGTAGACCCCTTGTTGCACAATACTGGCGGCGATCAGTATGATCGTGCCTATGCCTTGAAGATCTCCTAGACGTGCATCCGGGAGGGCAACAAAGAAGAGGATCCGTGTAAGCAGGACAAGTGCCCCTCCATAAACGCAGAGATAGAATACGAGACTCATGTCGTCAAAACTCCAAGAAACATTTTTTCGATTCTTCCAAGCTTTCGCTGCCCATACAGCTACACCGCCGATTCCTCCACCAATGATCGCGATCAATCCTGCTTCAACAAGCGTTGTTATCAGCGGCGTTGGATGGATCACTTTCTGTAACAAAAGGAGGACGACTGGAATTCCGATGTACATTATCAATTGGAGGGGTTTATCAGCTCGTTTCTGTAATGTCTTCCCCTCTGCAATGAGAGCCACCACGGACGGAATGGGAATGGCATATGCCAACAGGAGAACGTTTCCGAGACCAAGAAACGGAAAGAAAACATCTCCCCCAATATCAAGCGCTTTCACAATCGCTATACCAATAACACCTGTGTACGCGAAGAAAGCCAATAGAGCGAGTGTTCTGTTTGCGAACGTCAACCTCCTTTCTTTTTCAACGGAGGGCCCGGAAGACATAGATCGCTTGCTGAACAATCGCTACGAGTAGCCCGATCAACACACTCACCGCGAAGAACGAATATGCCCCTGGTAGAGCAAGCCTCCACAAGATGTTTGTGACGAGGAAGAGCGCAAATGCATACGCCGCCCACAACAAGATCCAACCTGGGTAGAGCGCAGCTTTCCCAAGTTTTTTTCGACCTTCTTTTGTTTTCAGATCTGGCGCACGCAGAGCGGCCCAGGCAGCAGGTGCGCCAAGTCCTGCTCCGAGAATCGCTATAAGACCGCCTTGCGCGACAATATGTTCCCATGGCACGGGGTGCGTGAGCTGCTGAATGAGCAGGATACCGGTTGGTATCGCGACGTAGGTCAATAGGCGCGGCGGCCGCCGAGACAGTTTCCCAATCGTCGCGAACTCCGCACCCATCGCTAACAGGCCTGGAATAGGTAGCGTCGTCAAAATGAGGTCTCGGAAAACACCATCTGTGAACGTTCCCAGACGCACTTCTTGCATCGTAAACCAAACCGCATAGCCAATCGCGAAGGAATATGCGGCACCAATCATGACCGCCAATATGATCCCGAGTACATTTCGCGACTGGTGCGCTTG
>CAYJMK010000090.1:0-3688 GCA_964371425.1 uncultured Candidatus Saccharibacteria bacterium | reverse complement strand
GAGATCTTCTAACGAAATCACAGGAGCGTCTCCAGGTTGTGCATCATCTTCTGTTGAAGCAACAGAACGAATATCTTCACCTGGCTCTGCATTTTTCCGTTGGAGGAGGAATACTGCCAACCCCGAGATCGCTAAAACGGCACATAGCGTAAAGATGATGGTTTCTCGAGCTGCCGGTTTTCGAGACTCAGGTGGCAACATAGTCAATGAGAGAGAAGAAAGATTTGACGAGAGTCTACCAGACCTATGTCAGCTTTGCGATGGAAGTTGCGTTCCATCCATGGCCGGCGCTCCGAGTAAAAATGTTGTTGTCTCCATTGGTGTTTTCCCTTCCCGCTGGAGACGAAGTACTTCGATGGGTTTAGATCCTGTTCCGATACGGAGCGTCTCTTCGGTGACGTGGACCATTCCTGGCGCCAAGGGAGCTGTGTTTGTCGCCTTTTGGATGGCGAGGAGCTTGAGGCGCGTTCCGTTCCAAACAGTGTAGAGCCCAGGCCAAGATTCAAATGCACGCGCTTTTCTGAGGATCGTTTCTGCTGGCTCGGACCAGTTGATCTCACCGTCTTCACGTTTGATCAGAGTACAGGAGGTTGCTGCCGCTGGATCTTGTGGTTGCGGTTCAATGTTTCCTGCGACCCACTGTGGAAGCTGCTTGATCAGCAATTCGGCAGCGCATGCGGCTGCACGATCCGAAAGATGGAAGATGTTTTCTTCCGGATGAATGGTGAGTGGCTCTTGAACCAAGATGTCTCCCGCGTCCATTTCTGCTCGGACGAGCATCAGCGTCACGGCTGTTTCTGTATCGCCGTTTAGGATCGCTGCCTGCAGTGGTGAAGGACCCCGGTACACGGGCAGGCGGGAGGGATGAATGTTGAGTGTATCTTTCGGTGGAATCGCAATGATGGCATCTGGAATCAATCTTCCATACGCGACGACCACAAAGACGTCTGCTTGGAGCGCCTTTAGTTCCTCTATCACGGTTGCGTCTTTGAGTTTTGCTGGCTGGAGGACTGTGAGGCCGTGTTCCAGCGCCCACGTTTTCACAGGAGAAGGAAGGTATTCCTGTTTTCTTCCCACAAGACGATCCGGCTGCGTGACCACACCAACTACGGCAAACGCAGAATGTTCTGCCAATGCTACCAAACTTGGAACAGAAAACGATGGCGTCCCAAAAAAAACGATGCGGATAGGCCGTGTCGTCATCTCGTTTCTTTTCCTTCGAACTTATCGACGATCAGTATTCCTTCTAGGTGATCGACTTCATGCTGATACACGCGTGCGTGGAAACCTTTTACAACAAACGAGAGTTTGTTTCCGCGTCTGTCTAATCCAGTTACACGTAGTTTTTTTACGCGGCGGATTTGGCCCCATCGGCCTGGAGCGGAAAGGCAGCCCTCTTCAGCAAGGTCGTTTTTCTCTGTGAGAAATGCGAGCACAGGATTAATAACGACTTCAGGGCCATGACCGATGTCGACCACAATCAACCGAATCCTTTTACCAACTTGGGGCGCCGCTAATCCAACCCCCTTCGCGGCGTACATGGTCTCAATCATATCCTCGACAACCGCTTGAAAGGACGTCTGTGTGAGACGTTCCGAAGGGATTTCTGAAGCGCGTTCACGGAGCACGTCGGCTCCATCGAAGGAAAGAGGGAGAACAGCCATGCGGGCAGTCTAAAGGCGTCTGAGGATGGTTTCAATGCTTGTTGCACTCTAGCGGAGCTGGAATCTCCTTTCGAAGGAGCTCTCGGAGGCGCCGCGGCTTGGTCCGGCGAGTGCTCTGAGCCGGCGCGGCGCCGAGAGAGCAGTGCTGCAGCGAGCCGCAGGAGCGAGCTGACAGCCGGTCCTGAGAAGGGAGATTCCAGCTCCGCTAGAAGAGCATTTGCTTTAAAGCGTCGAGAGCGGGTGCGGGTCAATCTTCACGCGGTCTGGAAGAGACCGTAGCGCTTCCCAGAGGACCTTCTTGGCGTTCTTTGGTGCCTTCACAAGAACGTGGATCCGAGTTCGGCCTCGAAGACGTGCATGAAACGCGGGGGCGGGTCCTAAGACTTCTGCTCTCGCGACGTTTGTAAGTGCTGCGCGAAGCAATCCAGCCGCCGTATTTGCTTCGCGTACCGCTCGTACCGAATCTTCCTCTTCGCACAACACCCGTGCCAACAATCCGTAGGGCGGATACCCCCATTTTTTCCGCTCCTCCAATTCTTGCGCGTAAAATGCCTGTCCGTTGTGATTCGCCACAGCTTGGATCACGGCGTGTTCTGGTGTATAGGTCTGTAAAATGACACGACCCGGATTATCTCGGCGGCCCGTTCGTCCAACAACCTGTGAAAGCACTTGGAATGTGCGCTCTGCGCTGCGGTAATCCGGCATGGAGAGCAGCGTGTCCGCATTGACGATTCCTACAAGATCCACCGCAGGGAGGTCGAGCCCCTTTGTGACGATTTGTGTTCCGACGAGGACATCGATTTCTCTTTGACGCAGCGCTTCGTATAAGTCCTGGTGCGAGCCTTTTTTTGTTGTTGTATCTGCATCCATGCGGGCAATGCGTGCTTGTGGCAGTAGCGTTTGTAGTTCTAACTCAACACGTTCGGTTCCGGCGCCGGCATAGCGTAAGGGATTCGTCTGACATTCTGGACACGCCACCGGAGGAGACTCATGGCGATTACAGTGGTGACAAATTAATACATTCGCACGCCGTGTATCCTTCGCTTGCCCAAGATGATGCACGAGTGGTACTTCGCAGCGCGGACACGTAGCGGTCCAACCGCACATTGCACAAGTCACCGCTGTTGCGGCCCCGCGCCGGTTTAAGAAAAGAATCGTTTGGCGGCCAGCGTTCAACGTTTCCTGCAGCGCTTCTCGCACATCCCAAGAAAGCACTCCTGTTTCTCCTAACCGACGTTCGGGGCGCATGTCCACCACACGCACGTCCGGAAACGAACTCTGGTGCACACGTTTCGCAAGATGCGCGACACGGATATCTCCCTGTGGCCCAAACGAACGAGCTACTGCTTCCACATGCGGTGTCGCCGAACCAAAGATGAGCTGCGCATGGTGCAGATGCGCTAATTGCTCCGCGACCGCTCGGCCGTCGTACCGAGGCGACAGATCCCACGATGCGTAACTGTCGTCATGGCATTCATCCAAGATGATGAGATTCAGATTTCGGAACGGTGCGAACAGTGCTGAACGCGTCCCAAGGAGGATTCGGCAACGACCTTCTGCTACCGCTTTGAAAGCGGTCGTTCGTTCGCCGGGCGAGCACTTGGAATGCACCACAGCGATTCCTTCTTCGCCAAACTTTTCTGAGAATCGCTCACGCGCACGCTCTTCCATTTGGGGCACCATCCCAATTTCTGGGACAAGCAAGAGCACTTGAGCTTCTGTATCGTTTTGGAGGATATCTTCGATCCGATGGAAATAGACTTCCGTTTTCCCGGAGCCTGTCACGCCCCATAACAGAAGAGGGGAGGCATCTGTGCGACACAGCGTCAGCGCTGCTTCTTGCTCGTCTGTGAGTTCTTTTTGGAAGGCATCTCCACTTTTCTCCAGAGAAGAAAGTGTGTCGTCTAAGAAATCGTTTTGGTTTTCGGTTATAGCTTCTTCGGCGCCTTTCTTCTTGCGGGCTTTTGCAGATGGAGGGAGGAACAGTTCAAGCGCCTGTCCGAGCGTGCACAGTTCTTCCTGTG
>CAYJMK010000089.1:0-3688 GCA_964371425.1 uncultured Candidatus Saccharibacteria bacterium | reverse complement strand
GCTTCATTGAGGATTTTCAGGCCAGTATAGTAAAGGTTCCGTGGGTTTTCCGGGAGAGCATAGAAGAATAGTTTGTATAGTTTTTTCTTCTTAAACGATGTTTCACAAGGCGAGAACATGTTTTTAGGCCATGCAGGTTCAAAGGAGATGCCTCGTTCTGCGACGTTTTTTGGTCCTTGCTGTGTAAAATAATCGTGCAACTGTTTTGAGTTGATGATGAAGTCGATTCTGGGATCATTCCATACATCCGAACACAGAACATGTTCATCTCCATGCGGATAAAAAAATGTCTCAACATCTTGGATAAGATAAAAAAAGTTCTTTCGTCTATTCACAGGTCGTGTGACATCTGCTGTCCACCATGATGTCGCAAGGAAAATATCTTTGTCTGACACTTCGAGTTTTCGTGCACGCGCTCCGAGTCTTTTGTCATAGTCTGAGTAGTACTCGACCTGTTCTGGTCGTGGAAGTCCTACGAGTGCGAGGAAATCCAGATAATCCTTCGGGTTATTTTCTGCTCCTCTTGTGATGACTCGTAGCGGAATGTTGTATTTATTACAGAACAAGGTGGCAAGAATGGCGGATGTTGCAACGCCACCGAAGAGGCTCGATTTCTGTAGACTATCTGTCACGAGGTTGAAGCGCGGTGTTTCACTCTTGATCTGGAGCTCTTCTATGGGGTCTGTATTCGGAAAGCGGTTGAGCCAAAATTGAGAAAAGGACCGTCCTCTTTTTAGAGATTTTAATGAGCGTTGGACACGTATCTCGTGTTTTGTACGCATGGAAACGACATACCATCCTTCTGTTTTCCAAATGAAGAATGACTTTTTTACGAGTCGTTTTGCTTCCTTTATCTTTTTCAAAAACGATCCGTGCATGGTCTGTAGAGCTTGTTCTCCATTGTTCTATCGTTGCTCGTCGATCTGCGCAATCTTATGCATAGGCATTGAGAAATGCAACTAGGACTCTGTTATGGCAGAACCGGCATGCTATCCTTGTCTAAACACATTGGTACATCTAACGACGTCTATGCAAAAACGACACCCGGTTTCTGAGCGATCTTGGGAGACCCCAGCGATGCGAGATTTTTTCAAGGCTGTCTTGGAGTTGAAGACGCCAGGCGAAGCACGCGATTTTTTTCGGGATATTTCTACTCTCGCTGAGTTGCAGGCGATTTCTGAACGCTGGTTGGTTGCGCGGATGTTGAATGAAGGAACTTCGTATCGTTTGATTGCGGCGAAGACGCGCGTTTCTACAACCACCATCACTCGTGTTGCCTACTGGATTGCAAATGGGTACGGCGGATACCGACGCATGCTGAAGCGGATGTTTCCAAAAGCAAAAGGCTGGAAGCGGGACTGAGATTTACGTAAGCGCGTTGATGGCTTCGTTGATGGCGATTGTGAGAGCTGTTCGTTGTTTCTCTGTTTCTGTGCCACTTGCAACACGTATGAAAGGGAGTCCAGCTATCTTGGCTCCTTTCTCATCTGCATCGCTATCGCCAATCATTACCATCTTTCCAGAAAGGCGTTTCTTTATTTCTTGAAATGGTTTTCCGGATGCTTTTTGGCTGTTGGTGTCTTCGACGGTAACGACATAACGCCAGTCAAAGAGTGTCTCTAGTCCTGTTTCGGCAAGAGCCCATACAACTTCATCTCTTGGGCTGCCGCTAGCGAGGGCGAAGTTATACTTCGTTCTGAGTGCAGCAAGTTTTTTCTTATTTGCTAAACAAATGAGGGTTGGTTTGAGCTGCACCAATGTTCCGTCTAAATCAAAGATAAGCGTTTTCATACGTATAATGAGAAAAAGAGAGGAGAGTGGAGGGTGTTCCACTCTCAGACGTGCATCGACTTACTCGAACACGAGCGGTCCTTTTGCTGCTGTTCTGTCGTTGATGACGAACACACCTGCGGGGGCCACTTGCAGGTAGCCCGTGATCGGTTCGTCGTCTGCACAAAGAATGATGGCTTGCGTGACCGATCCATCTGCCAAACGACACGGTTCCATGCGTTCCTGAACGACGACGTGTCCTGCGTTATACATTTCACGCAGAAACTTGCCTTTTCCAATGCGTGAACGCTGGATGACGCTGTAATGTGCGCGCAGAGCTTGTTCGCCGTACTTGTGGCGGAACTTGAACACGACGTCCTCTGGGAGTGCGTCCCATGCCGTTCTCTCGACCCAGTCTGTTTTCGGCACATGAACTCGTGTTCCTTTCCACGTGCGTGAGAACTGAGCGAGATGCAGCTTGTCGTCGAACGGGCTCTTGAGAGGTACGTTCGGTCGTTCTTCCCACGAAGCGATGCTCAACGTGTGACCGAGTCGTGCGAATTCATTGCGAGCCAGCTCGAATTCGGGCAGGTAATCATCGTTGTAGGCGATGATCTCTGTGGGCCACGCAGCTTGTTTGTTCTCATGCAGGTGGTTGCCAGATGCTCGCAGTAGGTTCAGGGCGATTCCCCAGCCATCTTGAAGCTCCACATTGATCTCAATGATGCTGAGACTTTGGGCTGTCAGGAACGCATCGACACGCATGAAGAGTGTTTCTGTGCAGCCGATGAAGCGTAGAAACTGACTCAGGAAGACCTGCAGTTCTGTCCGCATGTCTTCCGGGATGCACACGCCTGTGGAGGTCGTGCGATGCGGCTCTTCTCGGTACATATGTGTACCCAGTGCGGCCGTGTCGAGAGGGAACTCACGAATGCTCGGCATGTTTACTCCTTTGCGTTGAGGAGATGATTGAAAGAACGTCTTCTCAAAAGAACAACCCCTTCTGAGAAGGGGTTGTTCGTGTTTGTTGGTGACGTTGTACGTTCGTCAGGAAACACAACCAGCCGCTTCTCGGAAGCGTTGGTTGTGGTGATGTAAGCGCTGGTTGGGGCGATTCATAGAGAAGAACGTAGCAAGTCTTTGTTACTGTGTCAATTCATTGTAACACTTTCTGGTTCCCTTCTCGCGCTTTGGGTATGGTGCTTTCTTCCTGGGTGAGGTGTTTCTTGCTTTGTGTGATGAGTCGTGCTATAGTATTTTTGTTAAAGAGTACAAAGATCAAAACGCATACAAAGATTCGCCTTTTTCAGCCTATGGAACACGCTTCCTCTCTGTCTTCTTCTCGTCGTAAGTCACATCGCGTTCATCACATCCCGCTGATTGTGATTCTTTCCGTCTTTGTTTTATTCGGTGGGGGAGTGATTGTTTACGCTGGTGGGTTTGTGGGGAAGGTGTTTCCGATTACTGCATCTCTCGTCGCTGACACTGCTCAGCCTCTTTCTGCTCCGGTCACGGTTCAATTCTCTGTCCCGGTTGCTGTGCAGGATGCACAGACGGCGATTCGTCTTTCTCCAAAAACAGCCTTTCATCTTCAGTCGAAGGATCCTGCGTCTGTTTCGGGCTATGCTTCGGCATTTGAGATGGTGCCGGACGGGCGTTTTGTTCCTGCGACAGATTATACGGTTTCCATTGGGACCTTGATGAGTTTATCTGGTTCGACCTTAAAAGCATCGTCGTATCGTTTTACTACAGTAGGATTTCCATCCGTCGTCTCTGTGCAACCAGCAGATGGGAATGATGTGGAGATCGATCAACCCATTGCTTTAACCTTTCGCGGACTGACAGATGACTTTGATGTTCGAGTGACGCTGGATCCACCAGCCGACTTAGTTGAAATGCGTGATGGAGATCGATTGGC
>CAYJMK010000088.1:0-3711 GCA_964371425.1 uncultured Candidatus Saccharibacteria bacterium | reverse complement strand
CCACAAACCCACCGTCCGGCGCAAACGCTCAATCCGTTCCCCTGTTTTCCGAGCTGTTGCCGGGTCAGACCAGAAATCCGGTGCCTGAGACTGCGTTTCGAGCTGTGTCAGTTCTGTTTGTTTTCCCGCAACGTCAAAGACGGTCCTGAGCTGCGCGAATGCGTAGCGTCAGGCCTGAAAGAATCCGCTCAGCTTCCGGGAGCGTCAAGGACATACAAGAAGGATAGCACGGTGTGCTACAACGATTTTATTGAGCTGCGGGAGTTGTTTGCGAAACGGAATCGATGTATCCGAGGGAAAGCCGGCCCCACTCTGTCACTGGTCCAAGAGATTCTTCAATCTTTGGAATCGTGTACTCCATCACCTCTTCGGTCGGGACGACCATGGTAATACGAACCACAGGTTCGATCTGCGAAACGACACCGACCATTTTCACTAATCTCTCTTCTTGGAATCCGATAAAAGCCAGATCCCCAAGTTGAGAAGTATCAGAGGCTGGAAGGAGCAATTGCCGAGTCTTAAGATAGATGTGGAGATTGGTTGCGCGCCGCACGTCGACGGCATTAGTGACATCGCCGACAAAAGCGGTTTCTGGTTGATCGCGTTTCAACTGCTGTAATTCCGTAATGAAAAAGATGCCCGCTTGATCGTAGGCGCGATACACCACGTCGGAATGAATAAAAAAACCAAGTCGAGAAAATAAATTCAATAACGAACCATCCAACGGGTCATACCAAACACCACGCATGCGTTCGAGAGTCGTCAGAGCATCGTCTGTGTTCGAAATCCCGTTTCCATTCGCATCTGCGTCGTTTACATTCAGAATCCCGTCACCATCCATATCCAAATCGGCGACATTCAATGTTTCATCGCGGTCAACGTCCGCGTAGTACGTTTCGCCTTTAGATCGGAACGAGTGTTGATCAACAAAGAAAACGCCCACCTCACCAGAAATGAGCAGCAATGCTGCAAACACATACCCCGCTCTTTTAACCGTTCGCATACAGTGAGAACGGTAAAAGAGATGCCCCACAAAAAACGCGATAAACACCACCTCAATACCAAAACTCACGAAGAAGAAATGGTTGTCGAAAAATGGATGTGCAAGCGCGAGACCGTAGAGGTGTGTGTCTGGATAAAGCCAACGAATACCATTGCCGATCGAGTCGACCAAGAGATGAGAAAGGTGTGCACCGACAATCGTTGCCCAAAGGAGCACATGATACTTTTCACGTTTTTTTGCGAGACCAAAAAGAAGCAATGCGGCGACGGCAGCGAGCATCAAAGTTGCCCACGGCGAATGTGTAATGAGTTCTCGGTGCGATCCCTCAAGACGGAAGGGATAGTAATAAAAAAGATCGCTATCTGGGAAAAGTCCAAAAACAAATCCAGCAAACAACAACCAGGATAGTCGTTTTCCTGACACCTCAAAACGAAACAGTCGCCGCATCAACAATGCAACCGAATAGCCGACAGGTCCGTGAGCAAGGAGCATACAAATCAGTGAAACGGGTTGAAAAGGTCGATGAGAAGGAGGATAGCAGAGGGCCTAGAAGCCTGAAATGGGACTTTGAGAAGGCAAAAACCTAAGGTATGATCTGTCCGTAATCAGCTCCTATGACCACCTTCGACCAGATCTACCAGAACCTCCTCCGAGACATCATGCGCGAAGGCGTGGAAGAGCTGAACGAGCGCACCGGACTCAAAACACGCATTAAAACCGGCGTTCACTTTGATCTGAACATTGAAAAAACATTCCCCGCGCTCACCCTCCGCAAAATCCCGATCAAACTCTTTGTTGCCGAAGTCGTATGGTATTTGCAGGGCGATAAAAACCTCGACTTCTTCCAAAAGTTTTCGCCTATCTGGGACGATTTCAAAGAAGACGACAACACCGTCGAGAGCGGGTACGGCTACCGCTGGCGCAGTTTTTTCGATCGAGATCAGATCGACAGTCTCTTGGAGATGCTGCGAAAAGAACCCTCGAGCCGACAAGGAGTCGTCGTGACATGGGACCCTTCTTCTGACGGACTCGCTTCGCCCAAGAAAAAGAATTCGCCGTGTGTCCCCGTGTGGGTCGCAAATATTGTTGGTGGGCGCCTGAACATGCATATTCTGTTTCGCTCGAACGACGTTATGCTCGGACTGCCGCACGATGTGGCAGGATTTTCCCTGTTGCTGAAAATGCTCGCGCAAGAATTGGGGGTTCGAGAAGGCTTCCTGCACTACTCGATTTCGCACGCCCACGTGTACGAAAACCATTTCGCACAGGCGGAAGAGGTCTTGAACCGTGAAAGTCCGCAGCCGGATACGACATTCGTTTTGCCTGAACGAGCCTACCAACGAGCCGTTGCCAAAGACGAGAGCCTCGTCTTTGAGATCGTAGAGAAGCTCAAAGCGGTCTACACTCCCCTCCCGTCGGTTGGGAAGATGCAGATTGCTCTATAATCGCAGCGCTGTTTCCTATGGTCCTCGCCAAGAAAGAGATTCTCGAAGCCGTCGCGTCAAAAGAACTAGGGTTTGATCCAGGGTTAGACGGGTTCCAGGTCCAGCCGCATGCTGTGGATTTACGCCTCGGAACGCTGTTTCGTTTGCCTAAACTGTGGGAAATGACCAAAGCAGGTCGCGCAGCAGTACAACTGGACCCCACACAAGACCGTGGCGACACTTTTGAAGAGATTTCACTCGTGCCAGGACAGTATTTCGAGATTCTTCCGAAAGAATTTGTTTTAGGAACGACGTATGAAGAAATTGAAATTCGTTCGGGAAAATTAATGGGCGTGTTGTATCCACGTTCTTCTCTGAACCGACGCGGACTCGCCATCAACATGAGCGGCATTATCGACGCTGGCTACCGGGGCCGACTCATCATCCCGTTGATGAACAATACAGAAAGTCAGGTCATTCGGTTGTATCCAGGTGAACGCGTCTGCCAAGTCGTCTTTATGAGTTTGTCCTCTGAATTAAGTATGCGTGAAGCTCGACAGCATGGCCTGACAACGGCCAAGTATCACGCGCACGGTGAAGTCGCGAGCCGGCAAGACAAAAAAGAAGAAAATGAACTCATTCGGACCGGAAAACTCGAGCTGTTGAAAAAGAACTTTGCAGCGTAGAAGCTAGTTTGCACAAAAGAAGAAGATCCCTCTTCGAAGGAGCTCTCGGAGGCGCCGCGGCTTGGTCCGGCGAGTGCTCTGAGCCGGCGCGGCGCCGAGAGCGCAGGCCCCGGCGAGCTGCTGGAGCGAGCCGAGGGCTGGTCCTGAGAAGAGGGATCTTCTTCTTTTGTGCAAAAAAACAGGCGCTTATGCGCCGTAGTCTGCTTGATGCCCCATCCAATTATCTAGATGAGAACGATTGAACACAATGTGTGATCTGTCTGGGATGTAGACATCCCGCACGCCGGCAGCGATCAGGACATCCCAGCAGGGCTGACAGAACCACCAATGCCCCCAGTAGTAGAGGTCAGCGCCTTCCGTAGGAATGCCAGCAGCCTGGGCATTCGCAATCACGCGCTGCTCGCTGTGGTTCGTCACTGCACACCCAGGACAGCGGTCATACCCCGTACCTGTTGGCAGATTGAGGGTCTGACGCTCACAGCCGTGCTCGGCGTGGTATCCCTCGCCGATCGAGCCCTTCGCGACAATCTTCCCGTCACGGACAAGGACCGCAGCATGAAAATGATGCAGAACACCACGCATCTCCAACGAGATCGGA
>CAYJMK010000087.1:0-3735 GCA_964371425.1 uncultured Candidatus Saccharibacteria bacterium | reverse complement strand
TACTAACGTTGTAATATGGTCGAGCGGTCCAATAGAGTTTTGGACCATCTTGGCCTGTTTGTGCAGGGAGATAGCCCAGTCCACTTACTTTGTAGCCGTTTCCTTGATCGAGGGTTGCTGCTTTTCCTTCTGTAATGTCCGTGAATCCTTGTAGAAACGAAGCGGTCCGGAGGCCTTCGACACCGACACTACGTTGGTCTTTCAAAACAGGGATCGAAACTTCCGCCACTTTTTCTTGATACGGATGTCCCACGATGAAGAGAGAGCCAGGTGTTCCGTCGTTTGGACCGTTTGGGTTTCCGTCTGGTCGGTAGGCCATGGCCTCTCCGCCGTACGCAAAGACACTTCCGTTCGAGGTTTTGCTCGGGAGTCGAAACGCACCTACATAGGTGAGGTCTTTGGGACCGATGAGAGCTCTCCCCGTTCCTGCGGCGGCCGCACTCGGCACAGTGTGTTGCTGCCAGAACAACACAAGACCCGCGAACATCATAGCTGCGAAGATGCTCCATGGAGTCATATGTATCCAGCCGAACTTGTGAGAGAGGTAGGAGAGGATATTCATCTCCTCTAGTTTGCCTCCGCAATCTTATGCGAGCAAGCCGACGTGTTTTTTGGCTGCGGTCAGGGTTTTCTCTGCAACGGTGGTGGCTCGGATGGCCCCTTCTAACAGGATTCTGTCGAGTTCTGGAAGATCGGCCAAGTACTCCTGGGCCTTTGTTCGAACAGGAGCAATGGTGGCAATGACGGCTTCTGCGAGATCCGCTTTAAAATCACCATAGCCTTTGCCAACATAGCGTTCTTCTAACGCACTGACAGACGTTCCCTCTAATGCAGCGAATAATTCCAACAGGTTCGCCAGTGCTGGTTTTTCTTTGCCTCCGCGGACTTCTTCTCCAGAATCTGTCATGGCGCGTGCAATATTCTTGTGAAGTACGTCGTTTGTTGCGAGGAGGGGGAGAGAGCCACGTGGATCTTCGTCGCTCTTTGACATCTTCTTCAACGGATTCGAGAGAGACATCACTCGTGCACCGAGTTTTGGAGCGTAGCGTTCTGGGACCGTGAATAGCTCCGTGTTTGCCAGTGTATTAAAACGTTTCGCAATCCCGCGAGCGAATTCCAAATGCTGTGTCTGGTCGTCGCCTACTGGTACCAAGTCAGCTTGGTACAACAGAATGTCAGCCGCCATTAATACGGGATAGGCGAACAAGGCGAGACTCGCACGTTGGAGTCCTTGTTTAGCGCTTTTTTCTTTGTACTGTGTCATTCGCTCTAGTTCACCCAATGGCGTACGCGCGGACAAAATCCACGCGAGTTCTGTATGCGCTGGAACGTGAGACTGCACCACAATGGTGCTCTTGACTGAGTCGATTCCACACGCGAGGTAGAGCGCAGCTGATTCGTACGTTTTTGCACGAAGCTGAGCTGGGTCTTGGTACGCGTCGAGTGAATGGAGGTCGACGATGAGAAACGTGAGCTCATGGTCACCTTCGTTTTGAAGGGTGACCCATTGCTTGAGCGCGCCAAGATAATTGCCGAGATGGAGGTCACCAGAGGGACGGACACCGGAGAGGATGCGAGACATAGGGATCCCTATTCACAACACATTAAACACCCACAATCACCGGCAGAACCATCGGTCGGCGGTGGGTTTTCTCAAGCAAGTATTCGCCAAGGTCATCACGTAATTTATCGCGGAGGTAGACATCGTTTGCGGCGATATTGGGGTCTTTATCTTCGAGAATTTTCTCAGCAACTTTTCGGATTTGTTCTACAAACCGCTGATTCTCTTTCATGTAGATAAATCCGCGGGAGATGACATCCGGCTTTGCCGTCAGTTTTCCGGTTTTGGTGTCGATCTGGGCAATGATGATTACCATCCCGTCTTGGGCGAGCATCGAGCGGTCACGGAGCACCACATTCGAGACATCGCCGACGCCGAGACCATCCACCATGACGTGGTCTGCAGGAATGCGTCGTTCGGTGACGGTACCGACACCGTTCTTGAACTCCACGATCTGACCGTTGTCGGGTCGCATACAGCGTTCTGCGGGAACCACATCCATATCTTCTGCAATCTTTGCATTCAACAAACGGAAGTACTGTGTTCCGTGAATTGGGAGGTAGTATTCCGGCCGTGTGAGCTGGATCATCATTTTGGTGTCTTCTTTGTGCGCGTGTCCACCGGTGTGAATGTCCATCGCTTGGTAGTGGACAATATGCACGCCCGTGCGGGCCAAGGAGTCTTGTAGTCGTTGGACGGACGCTTCGTTTCCTGGAATCACGGAGCTGGAGAAGATGACGGTGTCTTCTGGCTCGAGCGTGAGGAAACGGTGTTCGCCGTTCACAATACGCATGAGCGCGGCATTGTCTTCGCCTTGAGCGCCGGTACACATCACGACCACTTTTTCGCGCGGGAGTCGGTCGACTTCTTTCGCATTTGTGAACGTCCGCTGGTTCACCTTCATGTACTTCATGCGGATGGCGATCTCGACATTGGTTTTCATCGAGTAGCCCTCGATCAGCACTTTGCGACCAAGTTTTTCCGCAATGTCGATAACTTGCTGGATACGCGGAATCAGCGACGAGAACGAACCGACAATAATGCGACCCTTCGCTTTCCGGAAGGCGTTCTCCAAGTTTTCTCCAATCACGCGTTCAGACAGCGAGTAGCCGTCTTTCATGACACTGGTGGAGTCCGAGCAGAGCAATTTCACGCCGCGATCTCCGTATTTGGCGAGTTTGCCGAATTCGGTGATGGGTTCGTTAATAGGCGTGTGATCGAATTTCCAGTCTCCTGTGTGCAACACCAATCCTTCTGGAGTGTCGATGGCGACACCGACCGAGTCGGGAATGTTGTGGTTCACGCGGAAGAACGACACGGTCAGGGCACCGAGCTTTAACTCATCGTCTGAGGAGACTTCGACAATGTTGAGTCGAAGACCTGGGTAGTCGTCCTGCTTTTTCCGCAGCATGGCTGCGGTAAATGGCATGGTGAAAATGCGTGGGCTGCCGAGCTTGTCGATCAGATGGGGTAGTCCACCTGTGTGGTCTAAGTGGCCGTGTGTGATGATCACACCGCGGATGAACTGTTCCTTGCCACGAAGATAGGAAATGTTCGGGATGATGTAGTCGATTCCTGGCATGTCTTCGTCTGGGAACTGAAGGCCGATGTCGACAAGAATGATGTCGCGGTCGTACTCAATAATCATGCAGTTGCGACCGATTTCTTCCATGCCACCAAGAGGGATCACTTTCAATGTTTTGGTTGGCGGTGTGGGGGTGAGCATGTTTGCGACCGGCGCCATTTGCATTGCTCGTGGAAGGAGATTCGGCTGCGGGCGGGGCATTTGTTTGCGGTCGCGGCGGCCGCCTTCGCGCGGTGCTCCACTGTCTTTTCCGGCGGGTGCGGATTCTGTTCTTGCGCTGTCTGTTTCCGTGGGTGCAACCGTGGGTGTTGGAACGGTCTTTGGTGTGGAGGTTTCAGCGTCTGTTGGCGCTTTCGGGCGTCGCTGCAAAATGCGCGAGCGCAAGACGTTCGCGGCTAAAGAGACGCGCGATTCGTCGGGTTTTGTCGTCTGGGATCGCGCCATCATGGGCGGGAGTCCAGCGGAGGAAAAAAGATGGGAACCTGTCATGTGAATAATGTGAGATGAAATGAATGAAGTGTGTTTCCGGGGAGCTGCGTCGGAAACGTGTGAGACAACGAATGTAAGCCGAGAACAGCTCTTCTCGGAT
>CAYJMK010000086.1:0-3745 GCA_964371425.1 uncultured Candidatus Saccharibacteria bacterium | reverse complement strand
CACACAGGCCATAGAAAATCCCGGGTCGAGACCCGGGATTTTCTATGGCGGGGGCGGAGGGAATCGAACCCCCGACGCTGGTTTTGGAGACCAGCATTATACCACTTAACCACGCCCCCATCGCTTGTTGTCGCGCCAGCCCGATTGCATCGTCTCTCAATAAGCCTGGACGCAAAAGGGAGTCTACTGACTCCCTTCGCTCTGATCAAACGCTGAACTGAGAAACGACCTACTTCGTCTCCTTGTGGAGCGTGTGCGTCTTGCAAACCGGGCAGTGCTTTTTCATCTCAAGACGCGCCTTCAGCGTCTTTTTGTTCTTCTTCGAGTAGTAGTTAATGCTCTTGCACTGGGTACACTCGAGCTTGATCAGATTATCCTGGGACATAGCGGAAAAAATAAAGGCTTGGGGATCGAAACGCGGCGTGAGCGCCGCGTCGCATACGGAGTCAGCTGGAGCCACCTGTCGGGCTCGAACCGACGACCTGCGGTTTACAAAACCGCCGCTCTGCCAGCTGAGCTAAGGTGGCCTGGTGGGTGGAGCAGGATTTGAACCTGCGTAGGCGATGCCACCTGATTTACAGTCAGGCCCCGTTGACCACTTGGGTATCCACCCTGGCGTCCCGCGCAGTCTGCCACGCTTTGCCATGTGTTGCAAGGCTCCCTGAAACGCCGCTATGCTAGTCGCCTATGAACACAAATCCCCTTCACTGGACCCTCCATCGCATCCGCTGTGAGGACGATGTCGTCCTGACAGGCCTTCTCTCCGTTCCTGAGGATAGTGTACCTATTGCAGGCCGAACAGCCCTGGTTTTTGTGGGCGGCCTGACGAGCTCTTCCTTGCAGAAAATGGAGCTTTTGGAGACGTTCGCGCGGGTTGGCGCCGCATTGAAAACGGATGTTCTTGGGCTAGATACGCGTGGTGCCTATCTTGCGAGTCATGTCGCCCAGCTCGATCCGACAATAGAAAAGGGGTATCGGAAGCTTCTTGTCGGCACAGGATTTGAGCATTTTGAAGACTGCCGCTTGGATCTCCGGGCTGCGTGCCGCTTTCTGCGCGAACTTGGCTACGCTCGTATCGTCTTGGCTGGACATAGCACTGGGGCAAATAAGGCTTGTTATACCCTCGGCATGGGCCCAATTGAAGGTGTCGTGGGAGCAGCGTTGCTAGGGCCAGCAAGCGATGTCGGGACGCACTCCCGCACGGCTTCTGCTTGGGCGATTCATTGGAATTTGAAACGGGCTGCACGCATGGTCCACCGTGGCGAAGGCGATTCTTTGCTTCCGCTCCGCGGTGAAGAAGGCATCTACAGCGCCGCTCGGTATCTTTCTCTCTTCACGCCAGGTGGCGCCGAAGACACGTTCCCCTCACATGATAAGCATGCGTCCTTTGCGGCACTTTCAAAGATTTCCGTGCCACTCTTTCTTTGCTTCGGCGAACAAGAAGAACATCTTGTCCTTCCTGTTACCAAAGATCTCGAAATCTTGAAGAACGCCGCAACCGCTTCCCCTGCCGTGACGACACAGATCATTCCGGGCGCGACCCATGGATTCCGCGAAGCTGAACAGCCACTCGCGGAGGCGTTGTTTACGTGGATGCAAACGCTTTCTTAGGGCGAATTCAACCTGTTAGTGCACCACCCTAGAAACCAAAACGGCGCCGAAGCGCCGTTTCCCCTCTTACATCAACCGAATCTACGCCTGGACGGGTACGCCAGGACCCATCGTGGAGGAAAGGGTCACCGAGCGCAGGTACGCACCCTTCAGCCCTTCTGGCTTCGCTTTCTTCACCGCTTCTAGGAACGCTTCTGCATTCCCCACGAGCTGGTCGTCGGTAAAAGAAACCTTCCCAATCATTTGGTGCAAGTTTCCACCGTCATCGTTACGGAAGGTCACCTTACCCTTGGACAATTCACCAATCGTCTTTTCTGGATCCTTCGTCACCGTTTCGTTTTTTGGGTTTGGCATGAGGCCACGTGTGCCCAAAATTTTCGCAACCTTACCGAGCAACCGCATCATGTCCGGCGTCGCAACAGCGATGTCGAAGTCGGTCTTTTCCGTCTTTGCAATTTGGTCAATCAATTCCTGACCACCTGCAATCGAAGCACCTGCGGCAAGAGCCTTGTCTTTCATAGTGTCCACACAGAAACAGGCGATCCGAATTTTCTTGCCTGTGCCATTCGGCAACACAACGGTCCCGCGCACAATGTGCTCGGATTTGCTGCGGTCGATCCCGAGGTTCACGTGAATCTCAATCCCTTCGTCAAATTTCTTTGATGCACCCTCTTTCAAGAGGGCAACCGCTTCTGTCAGCGCAACCGGCGCGGTCAACTGCTTCACTTTGTCTCGCACCGCCTTGGTGCGCTTGCCATGCTGTTCCATAGAGGTAAGTGGTTCGAACGCCCGTTTTGCGGGCTCCCACGAATTAAGCGGAGGGACGAACGTCCTTGTTCCGACGGTTCATGATGCCGACCGCGAGTAAGTTGGTCAAGAGGAGGGTGCCACCGCAGATGAATTTGACGATCAAACCGAGTGGAACCAGCCCAAGCGGCGCGGAAAACGGCAGTTCCCGAAAGGAGTCGAAGCCAATCGGCAGCGCTCGGAGTTTCTTTTCCCGAACGGCGTCTGAGACAATTCCCATCGCAAGATCCAGGAAAATAGCTGCCGCAGCCCATTCCCAGCCAATCGTCCCAGCATGGGCCATCGCCAAGTAGTAGCCACTTCGGAAGATGCGGTCTGAGACCATATCTGTGAAAGCCCCTAGTTTGGAAGTCGTCCCGAGCGCTCGAGCCATGCGGCCATCGAGACCATCAAACACCGCCTCTAAGAAAAGCGGGATACCGGCCCATTGCGTGTGGCCCATAAAAAGCAACAGGAATGCTGCTGCTTTTCCGGCAATCGAAAGATACGTCAACGCAAAGGGTGTTAATCCAATGCGTGAAAAAAAAGCGATCGTCTGCGGTGACGGCACATTTGCGGACCATTTTTTGAATGTGTCGTTGAGCATCGCGATCCCCTCCCCACGTTACGACGCAACTTGCGCCCCCCTTACTTAGCTGGAATGCCTTCTACGGTCACTCCCATACTGCGGGCTGTGCCAGCAACAATCATGGCCCCTTCTTCTACCTTAAACGCGTTCATGTCAGGCAACTTCTTTTCCGCAATTTCCAAACACTGCTGCCAGGTCAATTTCCCTACCTTGGCTTTGTTCGGTTCGCCAGAGCCTTTCTCAATCTTTGCCGCTTTTTTGATCAGGTCGGAAACCGGCGCAATCTTCGTAATGAAGGAGAATGTTCGATCTTCGTAAATGGTGATCACCACTGGCACGACCTCACCCATGCGGTCTTGCGTCGCGGCGTTGAACTGTGTGCAGAAATCCTGGATTTGAATCCCATGCTGTCCAAGGGCAGGACCAACAGGAGGCGCGGGATTTGCCCGGCCGGCAGGAATCTGAAGCTTCACTTGGGTCTTGACAGGCTTGGCCATACGTTCGTTCGGCTGATGCGAAATGCGAAAGACAAGGGAAAACCGGAAACAGGCTCTAGGTCCACGTTTCCTTCCATTTCATTCGGTACGCTACAACATTCGATAGTAAATGCAAGGCTGGAACGAAAAAGACCAGGAAAAGCATGGTTTCTAGAGGAACAATATAGACAGGCATGAGAAAAATGTACCCGCCCAGCAAAGCATCTAACTGATCAAACGGAAACCAGGATTTTCCAGGCGCAATACCAACACGACGCTTAAA
>CAYJMK010000085.1:0-3758 GCA_964371425.1 uncultured Candidatus Saccharibacteria bacterium | reverse complement strand
ACAAGCCAGCTTCAGGCACCACATACACACGAGGCATAGGGAGACCGGCCGTAATCGCCAAGTTCTCAACAATATGAACCAGTTCAGGAGCCGTTTCTACGGTCACTTCTTGAGCATGCGTCATGGCCAAAACAATCTTGTCTGACCACCAATACGACACAAAACTGGAAACGACTGAATAGGCAACCGCTCCAACCAGAATGGCAGGCTCGTTATACAGCCACGCGATGACATACCCAAGCACAATAATCCCAATAAAGAACAGCGTCATGAACGCCCAGGTCTTGCGGATGTTTTTGTCGCGGTAGGTATAGAGTGTGGCCACAGCAGGACATTAGAAACGCGACCCCTTGGTCGCGTCCCGCAAACGAAAACCGAGGAAACTAGAACGCGACTTTCGGATTTTCGCGCTGAGCGACGTCGTCTAACTCGAAAAAATCGGCTAGCTTGAACCCGAGCATCCCGGCCACAACACTGGAAGGAAACACTTCTTGCTGCGTGTTGAAATCCCGGACGTTGCCGTTGTAGAAACGGCGGGACGCCTGGATCTTGTTCTCTGTGTCGGTCAAGTTCATCTGCAAATCCAAGAAGTTCTGGTTCGCCTTCAAGTCTGGGTAAGCTTCCGCAACCGCAAACAAAGACTTCAGAGCACCGGTCAGCATGTTTTCTGCACGAGCTGCACCCGCAACGTCACCCTTCTGTTCCATCTGCATGGCCTCAGAACGAGCTTTGGTCACATTCTCAAACACAGACTTTTCATGCGCTGCATACCCTTGCACGGCACTCACCAAGTTCGGAATCAAATCGTATCGACGCTTGAGCTGCACATCGATATCAGACCACGCTTCTTTGACGCGGTTGCGCAACGTCACAAGTCCATTGAAGACAGCAATAGCCCAGAGGACCAAGACGACGAGAACGGCGACAAGAATCCAGAGAATCATCATAGGCGCAATTCCTAAACAGATAGACAGGGGAGATAGTAGCACATTCCAGAAAAAAAGAAAAACAGCCTCTGCCAGACGCATGGACAGAGGGCTGAGAGTGACGAAACGTTACGGAAGCTTGGACGGCAACAGAAGCTCCGCAAGCGTCCGAGCAGCCACATCCGGATCATTAAAAAGCCGTACAGGACATTCAGGAACGAGATCTTCGAAGACAACCCGGGGACTGATGCTTCCAGGCGCTGGACAGGATGCCGAATAGATCATGAAAACACGCGCAGGCACCGCGATGCGGGAATGATCTTGGTAGCGCTTGATCATCGTCGCACACCAGATAACCTCAGCCGGCGGTATACAGGCGAGCATGACGACTGCATGGAGGGGTGCTGAATGGCTTCCACGCGTGACGCGACGCAGAACATCCTCCGGAGCCTCCGTCTGACGAGCGGTCCCTGATGGCCACGTCATCTCTCCGAACTGATGACCTCGATAGGCCCACACACTCGGAACGACAGAAAGCCAGGCTGGGAGTCCAGACTTGCACGCTGCCTGAATACCATCGACAGCACCAAGTGAAGCACCGGGCCGCAGAGGCAGAACGACGATCAAACGAACGGAATCGGCACCGTCCGGAGGTAGACGCACAGAAAGACAGTCGATTAAACGAGTGACAAAAGTGTGCGCGCACAACTCCCCGTCCTCGCTCTGCCCACCCAGAACGGAAATCGAGAACGTACGATCAGGCTGCTTGGGAAACATGCCACCTCCTTCTTTTGACAGCCGAAAACAACAAACAAGAGAACCACGCTGTGCCCGCAAGCGTCAAGCTAACTTACCGTAAATACGTCGCCGCCAGTTCGTCTGTTTTTTGTTCGTCGAGGATCCAGAAATACAGATTTTGCTTAAACGCTGGAGCGTAGAGCGTCTCGCCTTTCCCTGGCAGTGCTTCGTCGTACACATCACCTAAGCCAACGCGCCCAAACCGCGCCAGTGCATACGCAAACCCAAATCGCGCCAACGGCCAGCGCGGAAGATCGATACGAATTTGCTCGTCTTCCTGAACGAGTTTCCAAATCGTGTCGATACTCTTCTTTTCTTTCATTTTCGAAACAAGCGCGCGGAACAATTCACGTTGATCATTCGAACGCGCAAAATCTCCACCCGGCCGGTACCTGTCACGCACACGTGCTAACGCATCCTCGCCGTCCAGATGTCCCGCTTCTGCCAGTTCAACACCACCCAACGCATCCACAATCCGGACAAAACTTTGGAATGTCACCTCAACTGTCGCATCAATGTGTACCTTCAAGACATCTTGAATGACCTGTTTTGTAAGCGTGCGATTTCCCAACTTGGAACCTTCCTCCCGTTCCCCATACGCGTACGCATGTGTAATTTTATCCAAACCATATTCAGGAATTTCGACACGACTATCTCGCGGAATCGTAATAATCGCGACGCGTTTCCGTGGATCTTTCGGTACCGAAAAAATAAACAACACATCGGAACGTGCTCGCTCTTCGCCACGTTGATCCGAACCAACCACGAGCAAGTTAAATCGTTCTGGTGCTGTGAAATACAAAAAGGCGGCCACCCCGCACACAGCGAGAACCAAAACGATCACCAACCTCAGCACGAACTTAAGCATCGCCGCTTCGTTTTGCTACGCCCGGTCTCCGAACAGACAGACCGTCCACACTCCAACGCGTCGGGAGCCAACGCAACAAGATCAAGACCACAAGCAACAACACGAGATCACGCCACAACGCTTGTGATGGTGTTGTCGGGAGCGACTTCCCAAAACATCCACATTCAATATCTAAACCACGCAGCATCCCCTGCGAAATCAACACAATATAGAGCAGAATCTGTAGGAGATGTAGCCACAGAACCGTTCGTAGAAGCGCGCCCGCGATCAACAAGAATCCAACCGTCAGCTCAATCCACGGAAGTGTGACAGCGACCACATGCACCAACGCTTCCGAAGGAACCACGTCAAACGTCCGAATCGCTGCTTCGAACTGCTCAACCGGAGCGGTGAGTTTCACAAAACCTGCTGCCGCAAACAGTCCACCCACCACAACACGAAGAATCAGTAATGTGATGTCCGCCCAGAGGGGACGTTTTGTCGAAACAGGAAGAGTGGAAACAGAGGAAGAGTCAGCGGTGGTCATAACCACACGTTACATTACTGCGCAGCTGGTGTAGTAGGGTCAGACACCTGCGCACCGTTTGGCGCATCCGTATTCGTAGGAGCTGTGAGAGCATCTTGTCCATACGCGTCCGCAACTGCTTTTGCCACCATTTGTTGAAGAACATCGTAGGTCGCACCAACAAAGCGTTCACCGTTGATAAAAATAGTTGGTGTGCCACTGATCTGCTTTTGATGACCTTCTTTCAAGTCCTCTTGAATAGACGCATCCGTTTCTTTTTTGTCGAGACATTGTGCAAACTTCGCTTCATCAAGACCAACTTCTTTCGCTAAGTCTTTAAAGGACGACGTGGGATCTGGCAGCGAACTCCAATCCTTCTGATGTTCAAAAAGTAAGTCGTGATACACCTTGAATTGCCCTTGGACATCTGCACACTGACCCGCCACGGCAGACGTGTATCCATTGCGATGCGACGTCAGGGGAAAATCGTTATACGCCAACTGCACTTTGCCGTCGTATTGGACAAGTAAATCTTCAAAAATAGGCCGCACTGCAGCACAAGCAGGACACTGGAAATCCGAATATTCCTGAATCGTTACTTTTGCATCCGAAGACCCAAGAACAGGATCAGCAAATGTACTCTGCACTGTGTCTTTAGACC
>CAYJMK010000084.1:0-3877 GCA_964371425.1 uncultured Candidatus Saccharibacteria bacterium | reverse complement strand
CCGTGCGAAGCGGAGTTAGAAGTTGGCTCCCCGGGAGGGACTCGAACCCCCGACCAATTGGTTAAGAGCCAACTGCTCTACCAGCTGAGCTACGCGCCCGTCTTCGGCACGATACGGAGCTCCCGAGAAAATGCAAGCGCGCTTCCGCACAAAACACCTCTCTTTACGCGGCCTTTTTCCGAGTTCGTTTTCACTTCCTTCGTGCTACCATTTTGATCACATCGAACACCTTCCAAACATCTATCCATGCATCCTATTCGCTTCGTTTCTGTTGTTGCTCTGGCTTCCGCCGTTCTCCTGCCTTCGATTGCTGCTGCCTGTGGTATGGCACCATTTGTGCCGGCTGGTACAGAATTCACCTTTAGTCATGGACAAGGGGTTTTGTTGGTCTTTTCTGAGACAAAGCAGCGTGAACAACTTGTGTTCCAGCCAACGTTTACTGGAAGCATCACGGACTTTGGTCTGATTGTTCCAACGCCTTCAAAACCTACATTGAAGGAAGCTCCAGAGGAGATTTTCTCGGAATTGACGAATCTCACAGAGCCCAAGCGTCAAGAGATAGGCGCGGACTTTCTCCCTGGAGCTATAGAGCCGGCCACAGAGGAGTACAAAACAGTCCAAGTGGTTGAACAGCGTGAAGTGGGCGACTTCGACACGACTATTTTGACGGCAACCGATGCCTCCGATCTAACCGCATGGCTTAACACGAACGGATATTCTTTTAACGACCAAGACAAAGCGAATTTTACGTACTACGTCCAACAACCTGGATTTCACTTTGTGGCGCTCAAAGTGAATGCGGCAGCTTCGAACCGTATTGGAGATGCAACGGCTGTTTCCGCATCGACATTACGTCCCATTGAAATTTCGTTTGATTCGCAGCTTCCTTATTTACCGATGCGGCATACCGCAAACCAACAGGAAGAAGGAATCATGCCCATGACCTTGTTTGCGATTTCGGATCGGCCGCTGTTCGTTCCTGGTTCGTTGTTAGCCTATAGCCAGCGTTTGAGTGCAAATGATTTGGATGTCCTTAACACTCCTGCTGTTGCTTCTTACGATGCTGCCGGCAGATTTCTTACACGTAGTAAACTTTTGATTGATCGCACAAAAATTCTCCAAGATTTGCTCCTTGCGTCAGCTGAACTTGATAGTTCCCTTGCTTCTGTGGATCCTTCTGAGCCGGTTGTTGGTATGGAGACTGTCAACACCGTCCAGTCCGCTACCAGTTTTCCTTTGTCTGCAGGCATTCTGCCCTACGAATATCAGACATTTGATGTCCCTGTCCGTGAAGCAGGCTGGCGTGCACCCACAGAAACGGTGCCTTTGCCGTTAGCAACTCAACTACGTACGTTTTGGCTTTCTGTTTCGTTTGTCCTGGCTGTGATTGTCCTTCTTGTTTGGACGCTTTTTTGGATTCGCGCAAAGCGCACGGGAAAACCCGTTCACCCCCTTTTGCCCGCTGTTTGGATCGGCCTTGTGGGGACAGTGTTGTTCGCATGGATTCAGTGGACTGTGCGCATGTTGCAATCCACCGTTTGGACTGAGGGGCAGATGTGGTCTCTGCCATTCCTTATCACTGGCTACCTCGTCGTACTCATTTCAGCGTTGTCGATCTCGTTTCGACGATTTGGAACCAAGGTGGGATGGCTCACGCTTACTACTCTTTTCTTGTTTTTTATCACCCTCTTTTTGTTCGCTGAGTTCTTCCCCTTCTGGCTCTTTATCCCCTTTGTGTTCTAGGGTAGGTGTATGGACACACCTTCCCAACGACTCGATCAACGACTCTCTTCTCTTCAAGTCGGCCTTTCGCGTGCCCAAGCACAGCGATTCATTAAAGAAGGATCGGTGACGGTCAACGGAGTTGTGGCGCAGAAACCTGCCCTGGCCGTCTCTGAAAGGGATGTGATCGTTTTGAACGCTCCCGTACCAGCCGCAGCGCCCACCCGCGCTCAGGCGGACGCCTCCGTGTCGTTTACTGTTTTGTATGAGAGCCCAGATGTGATGGTGATCGACAAACCAACTGGACTTTCTGTCCACCCAGGCGAGAAACGGCCGGGTGGCACCCTTGTGGATGGATTGTTGGCCCATTACCCAGAGCTCGAGACGATTGGAGAGGACCCTCTTCGCCCAGGCATTGTGCATCGCCTGGATAAAGACACGAGTGGCGTGATGATTGTGGCGCGTACGCCGGCCGCGTTCGTCCATTTGAAAAACCAGTTTAGTGGTCATAAAGCGAAAAAAACGTATCAGGCGATTGTGCGGGGTGTGATTGCTGCTGATGAGACCGTGATTGACCGTCCTGTTGGCCGCAGTCAGAGCGACTTCCGAAAGATGGCGGCTGGAGCAGGCACACGACACCCCCGGTCTGCCGTGACCCATGTCCATGCCGAGGAACGATTTCAGCCAGCAAATCCATCTGAGACCGGTTACACCCTGGTAACGCTGCAACCGACCACAGGACGTATGCACCAGCTGCGCGTGCATCTGGCCGCAATTGGCTTTCCGATGCTTGGTGAGACCACTTATGCAGAGCCAGCCACAGCATCGTTTCCGATTCCACGGATTTTGCTCCACGCTCGCTCTCTCACTCTGACGCTTCCTTCTGGTGTTGAGCAGACATTCGAGGCTCCCCTTCCGGATGACTTCGCCACGGTTTTGACGACGTTGCGTTCCCATTAAACGTTTATGGTCACTCCTGTTCACCCGTTTTTTCTGCTTTCTGGTCCGTCTGGAGTTGGGAAAAATGCTGTGTTAACGAAAGTGATGGAACGCTTTCCAGAGCTTCGTAAGGCGCGCACCTATTCCACACGCGCTCCTCGCCTAGGCGAGTTGGAAGCGGGCATGAAGCATTTTGTTTCTCGAGAGGAGTTTGATCGTTTATTGGCTGAGGATTTTTTCTTGGAACATGCGGAGATTGCGGGTCAGCAGTACGGGACCGCACGCCAAGAATTGCTCGATTTGCTGGCTGAGCACCCAGCGATTGCAGACCTCGATTTTCATGGAGCTGAGCAACTTCGTGCTTCCTTCCCGCCTGGCCTTCTGGTGACGATTTTCATTAAGCCGAGCTCTCTCGAAGAGCTAGCAGCCCGGTTAGACGCTCGGGGTCCCCTTCCTCCAGCAGAGCGTGCGATGCGGCTTGGTCGATTTGCTGAGGAGCTGGCCGCTTCTGCTTCGTATGACTACGCGATTGTGAACGCGAATGGAAAGCTGGATGAAGCTGTCGAAGCTGTTTGCAAGATCATCCAGGAACGGCTTATCCAAGCCCCATCCGCGTCTTGACAGAGGTGCCTGCATTCGATACGGTCCTTCCGCCTATCTGACAGCCATTCCTTTTTTGTATGGCCTCCTCGACGCACATGACTCCTACAGACGCCGTCTACGCTTTTGAAGCTGAGCAGCTCAAACAAGAACTTCCAGACATCCGCCCGGGTGACGTTATTCGTGTGCACCAGCAGATTAAGGAAGGTGACAAAGAGCGCGTTCAGGCGTTCGAGGGAACGGTCATCAAGATCAACCACGGCCGTGGGATCAACGGGACGTTTACCGTCCGCCGCGTTGCGGATGGGTTCGGCGTTGAGCGTATCTTCCCGTTCCAGCTCCCAAGCATCAAGAAAGTTGAAATTTTGAAGCGAAACAAGGTCCGTCGCGCGAAGTTGTACTACCTCCGTCGATTGCAGCAGAAAGCCGCTCGTTTGGTTGAGAAGAAGATGTCTCGGGAAGAGCTTGCTGGCATGACCTACGACGGCGATGCCATTGCGGCTGCGAAGGCCCAAGCTGTTGAAGAAGCTGCCAAGCTTGAGGAAGCCAAGAAAGCTTCTGAAGAAGCAGCTGCGGCGAAGGAAGCGGCTCCTGTTGCAGATGTTGCTGCTGAGGC
>CAYJMK010000083.1:0-3941 GCA_964371425.1 uncultured Candidatus Saccharibacteria bacterium | reverse complement strand
TTTTGCTCTGGTGGCACGTTTCTCTGATAACGATCTACTTGCGCGATTCGATTTCTTATCCCGTTCAGAAACCTATCTTCCGTTGGCGGCATTGCTCCTCGCGGCTGCGCTTGGCCTCGTCGATGATGTGCTCAATATTTTCAAAATTGGTCCAAAGGGTGGGGGGTTGCGTATGAAACATCGACTTGTGTTATATTTAGCAGTTGCGGTGGTTGTGGCGCTTTGGTTTTACTATCGGCTGGATTGGTCTTTGTTGCACATTCCAGGCGTCGGAGATGTTGATATTGGATTGTGGGCACTCCCTCTTTTCGTGTTTGTGATCGCTGCCTCCGCGTTTTCCACGAACGAAGCGGATGGGCTTGATGGACTTGCTGGTGGCATTCTTCTTGCGTGTTACGGCGCGTATGCGGTGCTCTCTTTTTCACAGGGGCGAACAGATTTAGCGATTTTCTGTGCCGCTATTGTTGGTGCACTTCTGTCTTTCCTTTGGTTCAACATTCATCCCGCTCGGTTCTTTATGGGCGACACGGGTTCTATGTCGCTTGGTGTTACTCTGGGTGTGATCGCTCTTCAAACGAATACGATTCTTGTTTTGCCGATCATCGCGTTTCCGCTTGTGGTGGAATCGGCCTCCGTCTTGCTTCAAATTCCATACAAAAAACTCACGGGTGGAAAGAAAATTTTCCGTTCCACGCCGATCCATCACCATTTTGAAGCTCTTGGGTGGCCAGAAACCAAGGTTACGATGCGCTTCTGGGTCGTTGCGGCTATCTCTGCGGCTCTTGGTTTGGTGATCGGATTCATCGGGATGGGCTGACCGGCCTGTCTCTGCGCTATCCGAATGCTGGCAATAAGAGCCAAAAGATCATCGCGATGGTCATGAATCCTACAAAAATTCCTGCAATGATTCGTCTAGTACGTTTTTTCATCGTCGTGACATGAAAGGTTTACTGGAGCATTTTTTCTCCGTCGACTTAAAGGCAGGAGAAGAGGTTAAAGTAGTGATCCGTCGACACTGGCTCGGGTTTGTCCGTATCGCGGCTGTGGTGACGTTGATTGCCATGATGCCACTTTCTCTTTCCATTCTGTTCGGGCAGATTGCGACTTGGTTTCTTCCTGTCAGTGTCTTTTGGGCGATTCTTGTCGCTTTAGAAGGGATACGACGCTGGTTGATATGGTACCTGGACAGTTTCGTCCTGACCAACCAGCGTATCGTGAATATCGATCAAAAAGGTCTTTTTTCTCGTTCGATTTCTGAGGCTCCATTCCGAGCGATTCAGGACGTCCGATATGATATCAATGGGTTTTTCCCGACGCTTTTCCGGTATGGAGACGTCCATGTTCGTACCGTGGCTGGCGAACTTTCCATGGATGGTGTTCCGGAGCCTCGTGTCATTCAAGATCTAGTGATGCGTCTTCAGCAAGAAGCCGAAGTTGGCTATGCTGCTCTTCCTGATCGTTCCTACCTTTCAAACGCGTAAGTCTCTCTCATGGCTCCCGCTTCATCATCCACAGAACGACCATCTCCGGCTCGCCGAGCGCGACCTTTAGCGTTGGTTTCTGTGATTGCTGCCGCTGTGGTTGTTTCGGCCTTTGTGGGATTTTCGAAAGAGCTGATCCGGCGTTATCAAATCAACAAAGATATTCGTGAGGCTCGTGAGCAGATCTCTGAAATGGAGAAGAAAAACTCTGATCTTTCTTATTTGGTGGATTATCTGCAGACAGATTCTTTTAAGGAGATTCAAGCACGCCAAAACTTGGGTTTGCAGAAGAAAGGTGAGACGGCTGTACTCGTTGAGGAAGGTGTTCCATCCGATGAAAACGGTGCAACGGTCGCATTTGGTACCGCCACAGGACCTTCTACTCAACAAACGGCTGCCGCAGCGGCTACTGTTCCTCTTCAAGCTGCTCCTTCGGTTTCTCCTTCTTCGAATATTGGTGCTTGGTGGCGCTATTTCTTTGCGAAACAGGTCACGTCAACAGACGAATCCATTCCAACACCGTGATGTCACGTCCTTTTTCGTCTCGTTCTGTTGTCGTAGGGGCCATCACTGTTTTGTTTGTCGGTATGCTCGCTGTGGTTTCGTCGTCTGTTTGGCCGGTCTTGCCTGCCGCGTCTGCCGCGCTTGTGGATCATGCACCTGTTGCTCGTGTGAACGGGATGTTTGTTCCGTTTGTTTCGTTTCGATATCGGTCTGAGCGAAATATTCGTCTGTGGCGTGACAGCCTCCCAGCACACGAAGCTGCCATTCGAGCTGAACAGGCGGCTCTCCAAGAACTTATTACCGAACATGTGATTACGGGACTGCTCCATAACGCGGGTGTTTCTGTTTCCGATGCAGATGTCGATACGGAATACGGGAATATGGCTCGCCTTGCGGGTGGTTCTTCTGCATTTCGAACAGAGCTGGCAGGATATGGGTGGACTGAGGCGACGTTTAAGACCGAGACAGTCCGTCCTGCTGCTGAGCTTGCGGCACTACAACGTGTTTTTCTGAGCGAACCATTGATTGCGGCTTTACCGGCTGAAACAGAGATGCGGACTCGTGCTGTCGTCATGAAAGAGCGACTGGCGAGTGGTGTATCTTTTGACAATGTTTCAACGCTGCTTTTTTCTAATCCATCTTCACACGTTGTTTCTTCTGATTTGGGGTGGAATGTGGTTGAGCAGATGGATGCCTGGTTCCGTGAGGCGCTGGTGAACGCTCAACGAGGCGATGTGGTTGGTCCGGTTCGTTCTCCGATTGGATACCATGTCTTTTTGGTTCAAGATGCACAGGACACGGGTGTGAATCGTTCGTTACAGCTTTCTGAGATGTTGTTTTCGACGCCCGATACCTTTGCGCCTTGGCTGGACAGTCAGTTGCGAGCTGCCAACGTGTCTATTTATTTGCCGGGGGTTCAGTGGAAAGAGGGGAAGATTTTCCTCACGGGTCTGAACTTGTAGGGATTTTGTTTCTCCAGACCAAAGAAAAGGCCCTCCGGTGAGCGTCGTCTGCGGGCGAAGCGGAGGGCCTTTTCTTTGGTCTGGAAGAGGGTCTCACTATCGATTTTCAGGAAGTTGAAGTACGCCACGTTTGAGCTCAAGGAGTTGATCTTTTTGGAGTCGTCCAATCATTCCTTCCATCCAAACACCATCTTGAATGGGGTCGAAATTAGGATCTACAGCGGGACCTACGAGAGAAAGACGTACCGGGCGAGAAGATGCTTGGACGAATCCGAGAATTCGTCCGCGGTAAATACGGTCTGGGTGTGGCTTGTCTGCATGCTTTGTTTCGACTGCTTTTTTGATGGATGCTTTTGGTGTTTCGACACGACCCGAGAGAAATTTTTGGGTAGCCTTGCAGGTTTTTTGGAGTGGGCAGGACGAGCAGTTTGGAACTTTTGTACACACGGCTGTGGCGAGGTCGAAGAGAGCTTGTGGAATCTCTGCGTACTGTGTCGATGTGTCTAAAAGTCCTCGTCCGAGTCGTTCTAAACGCTCATCTTCTGAGGGTTGAGGGTAGGGGATGCCAAGAAGGAGTCGTCCAAGAACGCGTCTAACGTTGGTGTCGATAGGTAACTCTTTTTGACCGAGACTAAACACGGCGAGCGCTGCGGATGTGTACGGACCGATCCCTTTCAGGGCCTGCCATTCGGTACGATTTTTGGGCACGCCACGTTCGACAACTTGTCGGGCGATGTCTCTCAACGCGAGCGCGCGACGGTTGTAGCCCAGTCCTTTCCAAGCACGGATGACATCTGCGTTTGAAGCGGCTGCAAGGGTTTTCCAATTCGGAAACTGCTTAAGCCATTTTTTATAAAACAAAAGGCCTCGGCCCACTTGCGTTTGCTGGAGCATGATCTCACTGACCAGAATGCGGTACGGATTTTTTGTTTTCCGCCAGGGGAGGTCACGGCCATGTTTTTCATACCAACGCAGGAGCGTCTGAGCCTGGCGT
>CAYJMK010000082.1:0-3942 GCA_964371425.1 uncultured Candidatus Saccharibacteria bacterium | reverse complement strand
TAGAACGTCTCAACTAAGGAGTAGATCGGCGAAATAACAGACACGGCAATGAGCCCCACGCCAATTCCAAGAATCACCATCAGCACGGGTTCAATCACGGACGACAAGTTGTCGGTGGTACGTGTCACATCTTTTTCGTAGAAGTCGGCAAGGTCGGCTAGAACCTCATCCAGCGTCCCTGTTTGTTCACCAACCGCGACCATTTGCCGTACGATCGGGGGAAATAGTTTGATCGCCTTTGGATTCGAGATCGATTCCGCAATCGAAATCCCTTTCCGAACCTGCGTGGCTGCATCGCCCATCAAGTCTTTGTACCAAACGTTGCTCACTACGTGCTGCACAATCCCGAAGCTCTCGACAATCGAGATGTCAGCACGAAGCAAAATGCCAGATGTGCGAGCAAAGCGTGCCAGATTCAACTTCCGAACAATGTCAGAAACAATCGGTGTATGGAGGAAGAGCCAGTGAAAGGCACGTTTCCCTTTCTTTGTGCTGTGAGCAAGGACCAGAAGGATGGCAAAGACCACCAGAGAGATTGCCAAGACAATACCGTGCGCCTGCACGAAGTCAGACACCCAAATAAGACCTTGTGTTGTAATTGGAAGCTCTGTTTTTACGTCACGGAAAATCGCGACCAACTGTGGTAACACGTAAATGAGCATCAGTACGGTCACCACCAGCATGACGGTCAAAATAACGACCGGGTACAGCATAGCTCCCCGCACTTTTGCCATCAGCTCATAATCTTTTTTAAGCTGCTCAGCAAGGTCGTTTAACACATCTTCCAGGGTTCCACCGACTTCGCCCACTTCCACCATACTGGTGTAGAGCGGTGGGAAAACGTCCGCATGTTGTCGCAAACTTTCTGTGAGCGACTGGCCGCGCTCTACACGCTCTTTCAGGTCGAGAATAATCGCCTTCAGCGTCTTATTTTCCGTCTGCTCATGCAGAATCGAAAGCGTGCGTGTAATCGAGAGACCCGCTTTAATCATGATCTGCAAATGCCGCGTGAAAAGTACGCGGTCGATCATTTTCACACCGGAAAAACCGGGGATCTTCAGTTCCATTTGTACGAGTCCCTTTTTCGCGGTCGAAGTTGCAGAGATCAGAATCAAATTCTGCGCGCGCAACTGTTTGGAGAGATCTGCTTCGTCACGTGCAGGAAGGGTCCCTTTCTGAATCTTTCCATCTTTCGCATTCGCAACGTACGTGTAGGCAGGCATACAAGAATTACGCTTGGGTGACACGTAGAATCTCTTCGAGCGTCGTCACGCCCGTCACGACTTTGATAAAGCCATCTTCTGCCATGGTGATCATCCCCTTTTCGATCGCGACCTTTTCTAGATCATCAGAGGACGCTTCTTTTACAATCAACTGCTGCATCGTTTCGTCTACTTCGAGCGCTTCATAAATCCCCATACGACCTTTATAGCCCGTGTCACCGCACGTGGGACAGCCTTTCCCATGCGAGAACGACAAATCCTTCAGCTGCTTTCCAGGTTCAATAATGCGCTCCTGAACCAAAACCTTCATCAAGCGCTCTGTATCGAACTCTTGTTCAACCGCGGTCAAAAGAGCGGGATCTGGCTTCTGCCGTTCTATACAATCCGTACAAATCTTCCGAACCAATCGCTGTGCAATCACCAGATTCGTTGTCGAAGCGATCAAAAACGGCTTCACACTCATATCAATCAACCGAGGCATCGCACCGGCGGCGCTATTCGTGTGGAGCGTTGAGAGCACCAAGTGTCCTGTAAGTGCGGCTTGAATCGCCATTTCAGCCGTCTCCGCATCACGAATTTCTCCCACCATAATAATGTCCGGGTCCTGACGCACCAGAGAACGCAGTCCCGTCGCAAACGTAAATCCAATCTTTGTCCGCACCTGACTCTGATTGATGCGCGGCATGCGGTATTCAATCGGGTCCTCAATCGTTGCAACGTTCACATCCTGCGTATTCAGAATGTTCATCACAGAATAGAGTGTTGTGGTTTTTCCTGAACCTGTCGGTCCTGTGACCAAAATCATGCCATGAGGCCGGTCAATGTTGCGCTTGATAATCGGAAGAACCGAATGCTGAAACCCAAGTTGTTCCAGCGTCAGAATCTGAGACGATTCATTCAGCAAGCGCATGACAATCTTTTCGCCGTCGAACACAGGCATGATCGAAACACGGAACGAAACACGGTAGCCTTCTTTTTCAATTTTGAAACGGCCATCTTGCGGCAGACGATGCTCGTCGATTTTCAACTTAGAAAGAATCTTTACACGTGCAACTAACCCAGGGTAAATCGCGCGCGGAAGGATGATCATGTCGTGCAGAAGGCCGTCCAACCGGAATCGCACAACAACTTTCTTCTCAAGCGGTTCCAAATGAATATCTGATGCACTCTCCGCAATCGCATTCTCCAAGATGGTGTCGACGATCCGGATAAACGGCAGGTCCTGCGCCATTTTCTCCAAGTCTGCTTCGTCATGTGACTGGGTCGAAGAAAGGGTTTGCTGAATGATTTCGTTGAACTCAATTTGGATGCCGCGGCGGTACTGGGAAAGAGCTTCACGAATCGCACCTGGAGCGGCTGTCGCCACGGCTACCTGCTGGTTCAATGTCTTCCGAATCGCTTCAACAGTCTGAAGATCCAGTGGATCTGCCATCGCAACGGAGACCGTTTTCCCATCTGACTTATAGGCGACGACGGTCGTCTGCTTGGCGAGCTGCTCTGGAATCAAGAAAAGGACATCCTTTTCGATGACCTCTTTCGAGAGATCAACATAAGGAATGCTGATGATTTTTGCCCAGGCTTCCCAGAGTGCGTCTTCAGAAACTTTTCCTTCTTTAAGGAGCAAGTCGGCAAGATCCGATTTTTCACTCTCAGCGCGCTTAGCGAGCGCAACAAAATCTTCCTTCTTGAGGAGGCTTGAGGCGACGAGCGTCTGCTCGATGTCCGCCGGAGTAAGGCGCATGTGTCTTGTGTTTGTCTGGCTGCCACTGAAGAAGAGTGCCATGCAGCCAATCGAGGCTATTTTAACACAAAAATACGCTCTTTTCAATCAAGCCATCCACAGCGCGCGAAGAAAGACAGGAAAAACGCAGAAGGATAAAACAAAACCAAAAAAAGAGCCCTTCGCCGAAGCGTTGGGCTGGACCGATGATGTATGAACCACCGGTCGGCGTCGACCGTCACTTCCCGAAGAGGTCGTCGCACCAGAGGTAGCAGGCACCGCCGACAACGACCATGCTTATGCCGCTCCAGAGGAGAATTTGTCCTCCATCCTGGAGAGCGGAGCCGCGCCCGTAGAGGACCAGGGCGGCCGGGTAGGGCTGGTTGGGGTCCTTCGAGTGCGTGACGAAATCGTTGCCGTTCGAGATATCCGCGGCACCTGCTCCAAACAGGGCGATACCGACGCCGGCAACAACCGCTCCCGTCCACGGGAGAACGGTTCCGCTCCAGTCGAGGTCGGTCTGCACTCCGCCACTCGGGGTCCGAATGGCCTGTGGCGTTGTGCTCACAGCGAGAGGCACGGCGCTCGGGCAGACGTCACCCGCGTAGAGCGGGGCCACGCGCAGGACGACGAACGCCGCAGCGTTGAACGATCTACGTGTCTTCCTACAGCCTGCCGCGATGTACTCGTAGGACCCGATCGAGCTCTCGACATCGACTGCGATACCGTTTTTCGAGAACCTCAAGTCTCGGGGCGACACGCCGTTGGAGATGATGACGTGTCCCTGATCTTCCCCCCTCGCCGCTCCATCCCGCACGAACAGAACTGCCGGCGGGAACAGCCCGCCAGAGCTGGTTGATCTGTAGTACTGGCCCATGAAGGCTCGAACAGCGTACTTTAGGTACGTCTCGTAGTACTGGGACGCCGGAGAAAATTCTCCAGGGACAACCGACACATGCCGCGATGTCGGTTGATCGCCTGTGCCAGACTTCCGAACCA
>CAYJMK010000081.1:0-4214 GCA_964371425.1 uncultured Candidatus Saccharibacteria bacterium | reverse complement strand
TTGTGCGCGGATTTCATGCGGATGGAACGCCACTTGCGCTTTCGTTTATGGCTTTCAAGTCTGCTTACCTCGGAGGCTTAGCGGTGGCGGCGGGAGATATCGATGGCGATGGAACAGATGAGATTGCGGTTGCACAGCGAACACAAGAAGCTTGGACAAAAGTTGTCCGGACTTCACGCGGGCTCCCGATTGTCGGTGAATGGCGTGCGTTTGATGCGCTCCCTTCTGGAGCAGATATCGCGATTGATGCTGCTCGTCGGCGCGTGATTACCGCCTCTGCATCTGGTGCACCGCATCTGCGTGCGTTCTCTCCTGCTGGTCGATTCCTCGGGCCTTCGACGTTTCCGTTTGCCCCGGCGCGACATGGCGGGATGAGTGTGACTTCGTTTTAGGATTTTTTTGAAGCCCAGCATTCATCCTCCTGCTCGACGCTCTAGTCTCGCGAGAGGATGAATGCTGAGGCTTTTAAAACACTCCTTTCGACAAGAAAAAGCGGCGAAGCATGAGGCCTCACCGCTGGTACGCCGGACTGCCGACGTGTGACCGAACCGATCAGGGCTGCGACGCGGGACACGCGTCACGACCCGGATCGTGACCGACCGCCAGGAGGAAATCGAATGCCGCGTGGCGGAAATCGTTTCCCTGGCACCGCGCCGTCCTGACACCGAGCATGAGTCCATTCAGAACCCACGTGCAGTCTCGGTCCGGATCGCAGTCCGCGCTGGCCACCGGCACCACCGCCGCCAAGTACTGCGGCAGCGCGACGGTTCCGTCCGCCGCGAGCGCGAGCATCTGCCGTGCCACCGGGCGCTGTTGCGCCTGATCCCAGTCGACCGTATGGCCGAGCGGGTCGTAGGCCAGGACGCCACGGACCGGCTGGTCGCAGCCCGCACCGGTGGAGAACTTCATGGTCCCCGCGGCGTAGCTGACGATCACCGAGCACATTCCGCTGCCCACGATCACGTTGTGAGCGTCGGGAGCTGCGTCGGAACCGCCGTCCGTGGCCGCGTCCGCCGAAGCGTCCGTGCCACCGTCATCGGAGGCGTCGGCCGACCCGTTGGGAGCGCCCATGTCGCGGCCGGAGCCGACGACCGGGGGCACACAGGCGCCCGTCTTGCTTCCGTCCGGGATGCTGCAGTGCGAACCCCGCTGACAGTCGCCGTCGTTGGAACACGCCTCGATGGCCCCGTCACTGGTCGGGATCACGTTCGTGTCGGCCTGAGCCGCCGTGACGTTTTCCTTCGACGGCGCCTCCGCCTCGTCCACACACGCGGCCAGGCCGACCGCCAGCATCAGCAGAACCAACCACTTCATGAACACGTTGGTGTCCATTTTTTCCTCCCAAGGCGGCCGCAGCCGCATAGTTTAAACAACGTTCGTCCAGAAACTGAACGTGTGATTATTTCCTATTGTGTCGCTTTTGTCAAGCTGTCGCCTGATAAAAGCTGGTCAACCCGGCCAGATGCCGTTTCTGAGAGTATGTTTGCGCCGTTTTCCTCGCGGTTAAGCCAATCTTAGCCCGTATGGCCGCATCGCCTAAAAGGGTATCAAGGAGCTCCGAAGCCTGTTCCCAGTCCCCTGGTTCGTACAAAAAACCGTCTTCCGCATGCGTCAAAAGTTCAGGTAATCCTCCCAAATAGGGCGCCACAACCGGTTTTCCGGCTGCCATTCCCTCTAAAACAGCGTACCCAAACGTTTCCCAAGCCTTGGTCGCCACAAAAACGATGCTCGCGTCCCGGTACGCCTTCTCGAGTGCCGGCTTCCCAAGGAATCCTAATAACTGCACCCGTGACTCAAGTCCGAGAGTTTTTATGGCTTGCTCAACTTCAGGACGACGCGGACCGTCGCCGGCAATCTGAAGCGTCCAATGCGGCGGCTGCGGATTCGCCGTTTGTCGATCTTCCAAAAGCCGGAACGTGCACAGTGCTTCTTCGATGCCTTTCAACGTGACAAAGCGTGTGACGAGAAGAATCGTTTTTGTCTCTTGTTCTTCTGGCTGTGACTCTGCGGGAACAAACGCTTCGTCTGGAATAAACAGGGGCAAGACGTCAATCTTTTCTTCCGGCATTCCAAACGCGATCAACTTGTCCGCCACGAACTGACTTGGCGCTAAGAACACATCGACATTTTTTTCATACACCTGCCACGCTTTGTGTGCGTACATTTCTGCCGCTGCCAACGCGCCACCTGCAACAGAATTTTTTACACACTTATGGAGCGCTGCGTTCCAGTATTTGTGTTTGTAACAGCGCTCGCACGGCGCACCCTCTGTGAACAGCGAATAATTGGGGCAGATCAGTTTGTAGTCATGCACGGTCATGACGATCCGTGCGCCCGACGCACGGAACACTGGTAAACACGACGGCGACAACTGATGATAGATGTTATGGATGTGCACCACATCTGGTTCGAAGGCGTGTACTGCTGCAGCTGCACGCAGACGTGCTTCTGATGAATAGATCACGCGACCCGCGGCGCGCAGTCGGCCACCGGTGGTGTCAAAATCGATTGGCGGAACAAGGAATTCATCTGCGAGCCGTTGCGGCGCATCGTTTTTGGGATGCTGCATGCCCCACAACGCGACGTCGTGGCCAGCATCTTGTTGAGCTTGCGCAATATCAAGGAGATAGCGCTCTGCGCCCCCTTTCAGATACAAGAATTTGTTTGCGTGGAGAATCTTCATGTCGATGTTCTGTGGGCTGTGAAACCTGTTTTGCTGTCGTCTGAATCGTTATATTCGTCTGTCGGTTGTTGGTGTCGTGACGGGCGTTTCGAATCGTTTTGGCTCCGCTTCTGCAAATCGTCGGACGACGATTAACAGTCCCAACAACATCCAAAAGAGCACCATGAACAGATTGATAATCAGATAGGTACTGAAGAACGCAGCCGCACAGAAAAGAATGAGCGCACTGGTAGCGGCAATCGCAAGAGCGCGGAGGCGTGGATCGGCGGTGCGTTGAGCCGCTTTTACGCCATGCCAAAGCCCCGTCAACACAAGGCCTGCAAACGCAGCCGCGAGCAGGATGCCACCCTGCACAAGTAGACCGTAGAGGTCGTTGTGCAAACTGCGCACTTCAATAAACGAAGGATAGCCGCGGAAATCAAAGAGGAGACGTTGCCCGTAGCCAATGCCGAGCATCGGTTGTGCGGTAAATTGATCCCACGCTGCTCGCCATGCCTGAATGCGCCACAGAGAACTTTCATCTTCTGTCACGCGCCCAAACGACTCCACACGATCTGTAATGCTTGCACCTGTGGTCGCAATATTCCAGGGTGACCGCCCTGGCGCGATAATAATGACAAGCATGCCTGCGATCCCCAGCGTGATTCCTAAGAGTGTTGTTCTGACAGCCGTCCGCGCGACTTCTTGTTTTTCTGTTCGCGAGAATAAGAGGAACAGGGCCGCAAGTCCCACGGGTAATGCGATCCACAAATGACGTGTCAGAGAAAGCACAATCCCCATCCACTGCATCAGAATCCCTGTTGTTGCCAGAACACGCAGTCGCCCAGAAAGATGCGGTAACCGTGCTAGGAGGAACAGACTTCCAAATGCGAGATAGAACGCATGAGGCTGTCCCAGGAAGCGCACCCCTTCTGTTGAAAGTGGTTGATACTCCGTCCAGAGGCCCTCACCGCGCCAGGCGCCGATCAGAAGAAAGACGAGCACACAGAGTGAGCTGGTGATGACCGCACTTTCCAGACGGAAAAGATCAGCTTTGGTACGCGTCGTCAGGAGGACCAAGAACAGCATCAGCGCATACCAGACGGCATGCTTGACCCCACTGAAAATGAGCGATGGTTCCCCATGCTGAATAAAACTCCAGATGGTGATGACCGCCATGGCGGCCCAGAAGATCAGGAGCGGCCAGCGGAGCGGAAGGATTGCGCTCTGAAATCGTTTTTGTCCGGATGCAAGGCGATGCTGTTCCCACGTTTTTAAAAGCGCGACGAGTGTTGTCAGCAGGAGCACGGCGTCGACCGGGTAAAACAGCATCTCTTGCTCTGGCAGAACGATCGGCTGCAGCGTGAACCACCGCTCAAAAAGCATCGTGAGAATGATGATGAGAATGAGACCAGACTGAGGCGCGATCCAAAGTGCCGGCAGCAGTCCTATCAGGAAGCCGATGTACAACGGGAGCGAGAACGGAATGTAAAGCGAGATCAGCGTATAGACCCCGAACCAAGCGCAGGCAAAGAGCGCCGCTTTTACTTCT
>CAYJMK010000080.1:0-4242 GCA_964371425.1 uncultured Candidatus Saccharibacteria bacterium | reverse complement strand
GAATGAATTTTTCGGTCGCCTTCAGTTAAGTACTTCTTCCGAATGCGTACAGATTTCGGTGTCACTTCTACGTACTCATCGCTATCAATATATTCCAGTGCCAACTCAAGAGTCATTTCAGAAGGCGGGATCAACATAATCGCTTCGTCAGACCCAGACGCACGCACGTTCGACAGCCGCTTGCCTTTGATGGCGTTCACCGTCATATCCTCCTTCATACTTCGACCCACAACCATCCCTTCGTAAATCTGGACGCCGGGTCCAATGAACAGCGGACCGCGTTCCTGCAGATTGAACAGCGCATAGGAAGCGGACGGACCCGCAGAACCAGAAATCATGGAACCCGTCGAACGACGGCGGATGTCGCCCTGCACAGGACCATAGTGTGAGAACACATGAGACAACGTGCCCTCACCTTTTGTATCCGTAGCAAATTCCGTACGGAATCCAAGAATGCCACGCGTTGGAATCATGTATTCGAGTCGTGTCGAACCATTCTCACTCCGCAAGCCCGTCATCTCACCTTTTCGCATACCGAGTTTCTGAATGACCGTTCCCGCAAACGCATCCGGCACATCGATCGTCACGTTTTCATACGGCTCTTCTTTCTTTCCATCTTTTTCATGGAAGATCACCTGTGGCTGACCGACTTGCAATTCGAACCCTTCGCGACGCATTTCTTCGATCAGAATCGCCAAGTGCATTTCGCCACGGCCACTCACACGGAAAACGTCATTTCCTTCTGGAAAATCAACGGTCAACCCGACGTTTGTTTCGAGCGCTTTCGCCAACCGATCACGAATCTGACGGGACGTCACCAAGGAACCTTCCTTTCCAGCGAACGGAGAAGAGTTCGGCATGATGTCCATCGACAGCGTCGGCGCATCAATCGAGATGCTTGGAAGGGGTTCCGCTTGAGGATCTTCCGCAACCGTTTCTCCAACATAGATGTCTGTAATCCCCGCAATCTGGACAATATCCCCCGCTTCCGCTGTTGGAACTTCCACACGACGCAACCCTTCGTGTGTGTAAAGCTTCGTCACTTTTCCCGTTCGACGAGAACCATCGTATGAAATAACGGTAACGGTCATCCCTTGTCGCACCATGCCTTCATACACACGCCCCACCGCACGACGACCATCGTAGTTGTCATACTGGAGCGTCGCAGGCTGGAGACGCATCGGCTTCGTCAAATCTTGAGAGGCCGGCGGGACCGAAGACAAAATCAAATCGAACAACGGCATCAGGTCCGTGCTCTCATCCGCCAGTTCACGCTTTGCGACGCCATCGCGCCCGATGGCGTACATGTGCTGGAAATCGAGCTGTTCGTCTGTTGCTCCAAGCTCATGAAACAAGTCGAAGACTTCGTTAATGACCGTCTGTGGACGCGCCGTAGGACGATCGATTTTGTTGATCACCACAATCGGTTTCAGACCGAGCGCCAACGCCTTCCGCAAAACGAATTTGGTCTGTGGCATCGGGCCCTCCGCAGCGTCAACTAAGAGCAGCGCAGAATCCACCATGCGGAGCACGCGTTCGACTTCAGACCCAAAGTCCGCGTGACCCGGCGTGTCGACAATATTGATTTTGACGCCTTTCACCGTAATGGCAGTGTTCTTGGCGTAGATCGTAATGCCACGTTCCTTTTCTAGGTCGTGACTATCCATGACACGCTCCTCGATCTCTTCACGATCCGTGAAAGCACCGGATTGCTGCAACATGGCATCCACGAGCGTGGTTTTGCCGTGGTCGACGTGGGCGGTAGTAGCGATGTTGCGGAATTCCATAGGTGCCTGCAAGAAAATAAGAGCACGGTCAAAGGCAAAAGGGTTCGATGAAGCGACATCGACCTTCTAAAAAGCCTGGTACCAAAAACAGGCGTCCGATGCATGATCATGACCTGAAACGCGGTTGCTGTCCAGCGCAACAGCTTGACGAAAAAAGACGCACGATTGTGATACCGTCCAACTCTCATCTAAAGTGTATCTACATGAGTCCGCGCGAAGGCCGCCCATCCCCCAACAACACGGAATTTCTAGAAGAACATCAACCCATTTGATTTGATAAGAAGAGGGGAAAACCCAACAAGAGGAGAAAAGGGGAAATGAAAAACAGCGACAAAGGCATATTGCGCAAAAAGAGAGAGGGATGTAGAATGCCCAATTAATAACCCTTCCAGCCTCAATATATGCAAGTGAAAGAATGTATGCGTACCGACATATGTACGCTCGCATTGGACGCAACATTTCGAGATGCACTTGAGTCCATGCTTAAACAGAAGACAAACGGCGCAGTCATCATCCAGTCCCAAGAAGATCCTGTGCCAGTCGGTATTCTTTCTTCCCTCGATCTTGTAAGAGAAGCGGTTCCACCGTATCTACGCGAGAAAACGGGACTAGCAGACTTTGCTGCTCCTGATCAGTTTGCTGAATGGATAGCCGAAATCGAGACTCGTCCAATTTCAGATATGATGCAGAAAATATCGCACGATCGCCTTTTACATGAGACAGACTCAATGGAAAAGGCTGCCACTCTCTCGGCACAAGATGATCTCATGTATATTCCTGTTGTTCGCAGACCAGAACATCGTCTTGTAGGTCTTGTGTCTCGCACCGAGCTTAAAAAGGCGATGGCGTACGCCGTCGGTCTCACCTTCTAAGGAGCTGGGTCGATTCGTTCGTCTCTTTTTTTTCGTTTTTCGAATGGTATGGAACTCACCATCGCCCTGACAATTTTCCTGGCCACCTACGCAATCATCATCTCGGAGAAGATTCACCGAACATCTGTAGCGCTATTGGGAAGCATCCTCATGATCGCAGCTGGTATTCTCCCCTTTCATGAAGCTGTTGAAGTGATTGATGCAAATACCATTGGGCTCCTCGTGGGCATGATGATTTTGGTGATTCTGATGACACAAACAGGTGTGTTTGAATTCCTGGCATTTTCTCTCGCGCGCATTTCAAAAGGGCGTCCTGTGACCCTTTTAGCTCTCTTTTGTGTGTTAACGGCTGTTGCATCTGCCCTCCTAGACAATGTCACTACGATTCTCTTAATCGTGCCGATTAGTCTTGTCATTGCCCGCAACTTAAAACTAGATCCCGTTTACTTCATTGTTCCGGAAGTACTGTTCTCTAACATCGGTGGCGCAGCAACACTTATTGGCGATCCTCCAAATATTCTTGTGGGAAGCGCTGTAGGTTTCTCATTCCTCGATTTCATCCAGGTGATGGGACTTCCTACCCTGGCTGTTATTGCTGTTCTCTTGCCCATTACGCTTCTTGCATTTCGCAAAAAGCTGGCCTGCAAACCCGAAGATTGCCGACGACTCATTAGTGCAGATCCTCGTAAGAGCCTGAAAGATCGTCCCCTCCTCATCAAGAGCCTGATCGTGTTCGCTCTCGTTCTAACAGGATTCTTTCTTCACAGCGCCCTTCACCTAGAACCTGCTGTGATCGCACTCGCAGGCGCTGCAGCACTCCTCGTCCTCTCCAAACAACACCCGGAGAAGCTTCTCGAAAAGGTTGAATGGACAACCATCCTCTTTTTTATTGGACTTTTTATTATCGTAGGAGGGATAGAAAAGGTGGGCGTTTTGGAATGGATTGCGCATCAAATCTTTCAATTTACTGGCGGAAACGTTGCTTCAACGTTCTGGTTAATCTTGTCGGGCTCCGCACTTCTTTCTGCTTTTGTAGATAACATCCCATTCGTTGCCACGATGATCCCTGTTCTCAAAGACTTTGGGGAACTCTCGGGCAAAGACATCACACCTCTCTGGTGGGCATTGGCAGCGGGAGCAGCATTAGGAGGAAATGGCACTCTCGTCGGCGCGTCCGCCAACCTCGTTGCTGCAGGCATCTCGGAAAAGGCAGGACATCCTATTAGCTTCTGGCGATTCTTAAAAATTGGCTTTCCCTTGATGATCCTCTCCGTCACCATCAGTGCTGGTGTGCTGTGGCTTCAGTTGTTTTAGAAACCAACCGAGAAAAATAGAAGAGTGGGTTCCCTGGATGATAAAAAAAACACCAACTGAAAGCTGGTGGGATTTTTAACAACGGAGCGCCGGTCCTCAGTGGCTCCGCTTTCAAAACACGCGACGAATTAGTCCCGTAGCGCCGTTACCGGGTCCAACCGCGAGGCACGAATCCCAGGCACCAGCGCGCCCAGGAACCCAACCAACACGACGATCACATACGACAATCCCACCAACAACCACGGAATCGACAAAAAGAGATAGGTAGG
>CAYJMK010000079.1:0-4338 GCA_964371425.1 uncultured Candidatus Saccharibacteria bacterium | reverse complement strand
TTCAAAACGCCGCGTAAGCGGCGTTTTGCTTTAGGGAGAGTCGTAAGGAAGTTTGGAGTGCTATTGAAGGGATCCAATCGCGCCGATTATGACAGACTCTTCCGTCATTGCCCTCGCTTCTTCTTGTGTTTACAGGAGTGCTACGTTACACCTGCTGAGGTGCTACGATTCAGGTTCCTGCCCTCTCTTATCCGGTCTCCTGTCTCGTTTTATTTCTTTCTCCCATGCTGAAAGCGCTTCGCTTCCGTGACAACATCCGTGACATCGTTTTTGGGTTGGAAGACGGAATGGTTTCGACGCTTGGTGTTGTTGTAGGTGTTGCGATTGGCAGTGGGAATCATTGGGTCACTCTGCTCGCTGGTGTGGTTGTGATTTTTGTGGAGTCACTTTCTATGTCGGCTGGTTCGTATCTTTCGTCTAAATCTGAACGTGAAAGCTTAGACAACGAGATTGCAGAGGAACTGAAACAAATCCGTGAGAACCATAGCGAAGAAATGCGCGAATGGCGTACGTTCTATGCAGACCGTGGTTTACATAAAGACGATATTGCGAAAATTGAGGGTCATTACAAACATAACGAAAAACTTCTTTTAGAGGACATGATGCACAAAGAGTTGGGGATTACGAAACGGTTTCTTCGCAACCCCACGGAAAATGCGCTCTTCATGCTTGTTTCGTACTTTATGGGTGGGTTGGTGGCGCTGGCGGCCTACCTCTTTTTACCGCTTGAGTCGGCGATTCCCGTTTCTGTCGTTTTGACCTTCGTCGTTCTCTTTATGGTTGGGTTTGCAAAAGGACGGTTTGTTGGGTCTCATCCGGTTCGGAGTGGACTAGAAATGTTGTTGATCTCTTTTGCGGCTGCTTCGGTTGGGTTTATTGTTGGGAAGGTGTTTGGGTCTTTCTTGCCTGTTGGCACCCTCTAAGTTTTTAGCTGTCTTCTATGTCACCACGTCTCTTGGTTCTCCCATCTTTGATGCTCTTGGTTGTTGTGGTCTTCGGGGGTGTTGGATGTACCAATGAGCCAAACGGGACGTTGTCCACGGAACGACTTCCGCAGCCAGAAACGAAGCCTGCCGTGGCGCCATCGACGAGTTCTTCTCCAAATACATCTACGTCAGCCGATGCAAAAACCGCCCCCACCATTCCTCCTGTGAAGGAGATCACGATGGTTGCTCAGCAATTCGCCTTTGCGCCTGCAGAGGTGACCGTCAAAAAAGGACAACCCGTTCGCCTTTTGATCACTTCTCAAGACGTCACGCACGGGTTCCTTTTGGAAGGGGCAACAGCCAACCCTATCAACGTGACGTTGCGCCCTGGAAAGACGACGACGGTGGAGTTTACTCCTGAGAACGTTGGGCGTTTTATTTTCTCTTGCAGTGTTTTGTGTGGCCGGGGACATAACGACATGACCGGTTTTTTGACGGTCGAAACATAGGTCTGAATCTGAAGGTTTCCCCACTTGTTCCTTCAGTCGACTCTGCTACGCTAATGGGTCGATTTACGTCTCCAATCACTCTATGTCCCAACCTTCTTCTCCTGTTGCCAAAGAAAAAGAATCTGAGCGCGCTATTAGTCTGCGCCAGTTGCTTGACCGCATGGCGCCGCGTTTTGCGTTCCGGGTTGGTTTTATTTTTGGTGCGTGTGCGCTCGCTGTGCTTATTTTCGTTGTCTTCTTTGTCTCTCGTTTGGCAAATGGAGGGAGAGCGAATGTGGCTTCAAACGCGGCCACCACAACCGATGGTGAAGCTTCTCCTATTGAAGACGTAAAAGGTCCGGTGACGTTGTTCGACGATGACCATTTTCGTGGTGGAGACCGAAACGCGAAGATTGCCTTGGTTGAATATTCCGATTTTGAATGTCCGTTCTGTAAGCGGTTTCATGGAACACCGGAGGAGATTATCGCAAAGAACAGCAAAACATCGACTGTCTGGGTGTACCGTCACTATCCGCTTCCCTTTCATGAAGATGCCCAGCCAGCTGCTGAGGCTTCTGAATGTGTCGCACAGCAGGCGGGAGAGGAAGGTTTTTGGAAGTTTACAGATACCTACTTTGAGCGCACCACTTCTGGTGGAACTGGATATGCACGTGATCAATGGGCTGGTTTGGCCGAGGAATCAGGTGCAAAAGACAAAGCGGCATTTGAAGCCTGTTTGGCGAACGGAACGTTCACGGCGAATGTGAATGCGGAAAAAGCCACTGGTGATGCGATTGGTGTTTCTGGGACGCCTGGAACCATTGTGCTCAATACAAAAACGGGCAAGGCGAAACTTATTTCTGGCGCCTACCCTGTTGAGACGTTTATGACAGCGATCGCTCAAGTTCTTGTCGAACCTTCGTTGTGGGATCGTATTCAGGGGTTGTTCGGGAAGGGTGCGTAGTCTCGTTGTTTCATCTCATTGGTATGGCTACGACTTGTACGCGATGTGATAAAACACGGAAACACCTGCATTACGTTTGTCCGGTTTGTCCTGTGTATTGCCCGGATTGTGGGAAAGCAGATGCGCCTGGAGTTTGTCACTGTGGCTCTCAGCTTGACCCTATGTGTTCTGTCTGCGGACAAACCGAGTATGCTTGTGTGTGTCCGACCGGATTTGATACGACGGCTTAAGAGAGATTTCGTTTGTGAGCACACGTGATTGGCTTCGATCTCATCTGGTTCTTCTGGTTGCCAGTACCGTGCTGTTGCCGGGTGCTGTCTGGGGGTTTGTTGTCTCGCGAGGCGTTTCTGGTTCCGTGGCTCCTGTGAAAGCATCTCCGCTTGAGCAAGCGCGGGTATTATTCTGGGATGCAAAACGACTTTTGCCGTGGGACACGGGTTGGCAGTTTTTTACAACGATTGGGGGAGATGCGGAATTGCTTGGTGTTACGTTTTCGTTTCCGCCAGATGCCCGGGTAGATGTCTTAGGACCAACGCGCGTGGCAGTCACGTTGTCTGGAAAATCTACATCGTCTGTTTTAGTGGGGGATCGAGGCATGGCTGGGTTTCGGTCTGCGGAAATTCTTCAGACAACGGTGGCGACGCTGAAGGGGCATCGGCTGCGGATGTTGCATGTGAAGCGAGGCGATGTTCCGGAAGGGTATCCAGCGTGGTGGGGCCAAGAACATACTGTGGCCGTGGTGGACCGGGATGACACAGCTCGGGTGGTGGTTACATTTGCGCCCGATTTTTCTGAACAGCAGCGGTTTTTGGATGGTCTCTCGTGGTAGAGTGTCTCAGCCTTTTATTCTGTTGGCGCTGCCCTATGTCTTGTCCTAAATGTCCGATTGGTGAGGATCATGACCACTACCTGTGTCCTGCGTGTCCGAAAGATTGTGCGCAGTGTGCGTTGAAGACGCAGCCAGGAAATTGTCACTGTGGAGCCATGCTGGAGGTGCGCCCCTGCGTCTGTGATGACGAGGGATGCGTGTGTGCTTAGGGGTTTACGTTAATCCCGCCTCGAGACTGAGCGTAGAATCAGTCGTTCGTGTGCGCGTTTTGACGTGTCTCTCCTGTACGTTTGCATTGAAAGAAGGAGGCGTTCGAGCTTCTTGCTGTAGCTCTCTGATCGTCTCGACCCCTCTACGTTCGGCGCCCCGTGGCGTTCTTTTTTATGGTACGATTCGTCCAAAGGGCTTATGGCACATCGTTCCGCGGAACTTGCTCAGCTGATTACCTTCTTGGATGCCCGGAAGGTTCGTGTGACCCCTATCCGTCGGGCGATCCTTTCCGTTTTGGCGGCGTTTGTTGAACCGCTGCGTGCAGAGGATGTTCATGCACGCCTTGCTACACCTAAACCAGATTTGGTGACGGTTTACAGAACACTTGAGTTGTTTTCCACTCTCGGCCTGGTACGGCCGGTTCGTTTTCATGAAGACAGTGCGCGTTATGAGCTTTCCGATGCGGTTCGGCAGCATCATCACCATCATGTGTGTGTGAGCTGTGGGAAGATTACGGATGTGCCAACGTGTATTTTTGATGGCATTCCAGAGCGTGTGGAGAAAGAAGCGCGTGTGACGGTGACGGGACATATGCTCGAATTGTTTGGTCTTTGTACAGGGTGTCGAATAAAGCCAGCGGGTCGGCGTGGCCCTTCCAAACCTCGCGCAACAGCGTGATATCCTGAACCGGCACTTATATGGCGAGCATTGATTTTCGGACGACCATTAATTGGCGCATTTTCCGCATCATGGCGGAATTTATTGATGGCTTTCAATTTTTAGGTGACCTTAAAAAGGAGATCACGTTTTTTGGTTCTGCGCGTCTTCCAGAGACAAGTTCCTACTACAAAAAAGCGGTCGAACTGGGTCGGATGCTTGGCGAAAATGGGTACACGGTGATTACCGGCGGGGGTCCAGGAA
>CAYJMK010000078.1:0-4371 GCA_964371425.1 uncultured Candidatus Saccharibacteria bacterium | reverse complement strand
AGAAGACATTCGTGGGACGCGCGCGTATTTTGATCAGACAATTCACTAAAACGTATGTTCTCTGGAATCGTTCAAAACATTGGCGTTATCAAAACGATTGAACAGCAAAACCATCTGCTTCGGCTGACCATTGCTTCTTCTCTTGCACCTCAGCTTTCGAAACGCGCGAGTGTGAGTGTCGCTGGCGCATGTCTCACGATTGTCGCGACAAATGCACAGACATTCACGGTCGAAGTCATTCCAGAAACAACGCGCCTTACAACGCTTGGACGCTTACAAGAAGGTTCGCGCGTGAATCTTGAACCTGAGCTCAAACTTTCTGATGGATTGGGCGGTTCCCTTGTGACAGGACATATCGATGCTGTCGGCACCGTTGAATCGTTTGTGAGCGCACAGAATGATCGTGTGCTTTCTCTGCATGTGCCGCCCGAACTTCTGCCTCTGCTCGCGCGTAAGGGCTCTGTAACCCTCGATGGTGTGAATCTAACGATTGTGGATGTTGATGACGCACATGCACTCTTGAGTGTCGCTCTGATCCCGTATACGTTGGAGCAGACAACCCTTGGTTCCGTTCAATCCGGTGATCACATCAATCTCGAAGTTGATTTGATTGCTCGATACGTGCAACGCCAACTCCAAAAAACATCTTCACCCAACACGCTATGAAAGATTCCTTCAAAGCTTCTAAAGACGCACTCGAGGGTGAAAAGTTGTCTATCGCGGTTGTTGTCTCGCGTTTCAACGATCAGATCACCACGCGCCTTCTTTCTGGTGCGACGGAAGCGTTGAAGAAGCATAACGTCGAGGAGAAGAATATTCGGATTCTGAGTGTGCCTGGTGCATTTGAGCTTCCGTTGGCGGCGCTGCATGTGGCTGAAACCGAGAAGTACGATGCGATTGTCTGCTTGGCTGCTGTTCTACGAGGTGAGACCCCTCATTTTGACTACATTTGTAACGAAGTCAGCCGTGGATTGATGGACATCATGCTAACAACCGGCGTTCCATGCGGGTTTGGGGTTTTGACACTTGAGAACGTTGAACAGGGTCTGGCGCGCACTGAACCTGGATCTGCTAATAAGGGGTTCGAGGCGGCTGAGGCGGCTTTGGAGATGGCCCTCTTAGCTGAGAAGCTTCGGTCTTAGTGCTTGGCGAGTGCCTGGTCGTACCTGATTAGTGCCCGGAGACGACTCTGGCGAGAATCTAGGTTGAGAGGTGAAGGCGGCTGAAAAGCCGCTTTTTTGTGCTTAAAATGCCTTTTTATGGCTTATACAAGCCATTTTCTTGGTCTTTTGCCTCTCCCCTATGCTTTACTCTATGAAACTACTTGACAGATTTGTCAAAGGATGTTAATATACTGTCAGTCGCATCGAGCTGGGGCATATCGCCGCCAGCCGCACCTTCCAGGAGTATCCAATGTCCCGTTTCGCCCCCATCGCCCTGTTTCTCGCCCTCCTCGCCACCGGTTTCCAGGCGAAGGCCGACCCGACGACCGTGGCCCCGCAGTACGCGGAGTTCACGGTGATCGGCGTAGCCTACACCTCGAGCCAGGCCGAGGCCGATCTGAAGGCCCAGGGAATCGTCGCGATCTGCGAGACGTCCGGCACGGGGAATTCCGCGGTGATCGTCTGCAAGACGCTCACCGCCAACGCCCTCGCCGCCGCCGCCGTGGTCACGCCGGCCCCCCGCCGCTAGTCGGCACCCGAAGTTGAGCAGACTCCTCAGCACCGCGGTGTGCCTTCAACCGAGCCACAAGAGCGCCCCCCTGGCGCTCTTTCTCTTGCCTAATTTAAGCCATTCCTCCCCCTTTCTTTTCGGCTTATCTGGCGCCTTCCCCATGCCTTATGCGATGACATGTTTATCATCCAGCTTATCGTTCTGTTGACAGTTCATCTGTCTGTACTACGCTTGCGTTACAAGGCTCCTGGCACCGTGGTTTTTGCACCACACAGCGGGGAGTCTTTTGTTTTGGCTGGCTTGTTCTGCCCCACAAACAAAGCTCCCCGCCGTAGCGGGGAACCTTGTGGGGTGACTAGAGGGAATTGAACCCTCATTACCAGGACCACAACCTGGTGTGTTAACCGTTACACCATAGCCACCATGACTTTCGCGCAGTGAGGGTAACAGCCCCGTTCTTACGAATCAATGCCTAGCGCTTCTGCTCGCCTATTGCATTCTCATTCGATGACTAAGGAGCGCCTTTTCTCACTCTAATATCAACTGGCCTTCTCTGACTTTTCGGTCCAGTCGCAGAATTGTGGCAACCATTCGCGGATCTTCGATTGTTCCATCTGAAGCAAGCTGCATCAATTCTTCCAACGTGACTTCCTTCACACTGCCGACTTTCTCCCGCTCCCAATTCTTCCGCTCCCCTTTCTTGATTCCAGACCCCAGGAAATACGACACAGATGTGTCTGGGAAATCTGTTTTCACGGTGCAAATCTTTTTTGTCCTCGCGACACGGATGCCAAGTTCTTCTTCACATTCGCGTTTCGCTGCTTGAGCGGCTGTTTCGCCATCCTCGATCATGCCACCTGGGAAACCCCACATCCACCGCTTCACCGCTGCTTTGTATTCGTGCATTACGAGAATCTTCCCTTCTTCAGTACAAACAAGAAGATTTGCCGCCGGCCTTACTCCGAACCACCACGCGGGCGGGTTCTTTGAGACCTTTAGTTCAACGGACGCATCTGCATATACAGACTTCAGTTTCATAGGCATCTCTTTTATCTGGTACCCCCGGCAGGACTCGAACCTGCGACCTAGGCGTTAGGAGTGCCTCGCTCTATCCCCTGAGCTACGGGAGCAATGGTCGCAGTATGTGCGTTTCTGGAGAATGGTCAATTTCCTCTGTCTCCTTCTATTCATGCAAACATGTTGCATGTATGTCAGTATGAGTTCGAATCCCGCTTGGTAGACCAAGCAGAACACGGCGATTTCATGGCCGTGTTCTTTTTTCATGCTTTGGTCTTGTATTCTTTCAACTTTCCCATCGCTAAGCCACTTGTCCACTGTTTCTTTCTATCCACACCCTGTGTACTATTCTGTCGAAACTGTCCGACAGTTTCGACAACTCGGTTCCACGTGGAACAATCAAACTAAATGACCATCGAGCGGCGTCTCGAAGTCCTTGGTCTCTCTAACACCGAGGCGAGACTCTATCTATCTGGCTTACGGAATGGCCCTGGAACAGTTCAGGAGCTTTCTGTGGTCTCTGGAATCAAGCGAACAACAGTGTATGCCGCACTCGAGCGCCTTAAGTCACTTGGACTTATTAAACTTGTCGAGGAGGGGAGAATCACGAAGTTCCACGTGGAACACCCGGATAAGCTCTCTGACCTCCTCACGGATGCTCGAAAGACCTTGATTGAGCGTGAAACGCTGCTTCAGCACTTGCTACCGGAGCTTCGTTCGCTTGTTCAGGAGGGGACTGATCCGATTCATGTTCAACTCTGCGGACAAGCTGATGAGATTCATAAAGTCCTCTTTGATCGTTTCTTAGAAGAAGATGGACTATTTGTTCTTGGCTCAGATGAGCTGCTTACGCGCTATGTGGGGGACTTAGCCTTTTTGGAGAAATTCTTCCTTCTACGAGCTCAGCGAAGACTTGAGACAAATATCCTCACCGATGCTGTCCCTTCGTCTCTGACGTTGCCATCTTCCTTCACACTCAGGCAGACAAGCTCCCAGCTGGCGTTCACGTCGATCCTTATTTTCTCTTCAAGACGGTTCCTTCAGATTCATCTGAACGCAAAAATAACAGGTCTCTATATTGAGAACACGGACTTCATGGATTTGTTGTCGTTTTTCTTCCAGTTTCTCTGGGCCGCTTCCGGACCGAAGAAGGCATAGGGGAGTCGCATAGTAAGAAAATCCCATTCGTTCCACGTAGAACAGATGGATTTCTTTTTTCGTCTTTCTTTGTTCGTATTTCTCTTTTTCTCTTACTACTTCCTATTCACTATATGCAAGTACTTTGCATGTAATAGGCAACTATTAAGACGATTTCGGAATCGGCATTATGAGCGGACAAGGGTTTTAAGCACCACCTCCGATGCTTTCTGTAACGCGTCACGCACTTCTGGCACGAGTGATGCGACCACAACCGCTGTAATGAGCACCGCCATCAACCCCAACGTAAGGGTTAAATCACCTTTGAGCTCTGGTAATTCTTCCCGGCGAGCGCGACTCGATACTGATTCCCTAGCCCCCGTGCTAACCATCCCCGCTTCAGCCTTCGGTTTCCTCGCGATTTCCGCTTGGATGCGTAAGGGGAGTCGTTGTTTTTGTCGGCGCGTTGTGCGTTCGTATGACATATATCAAAATGGAGCGGGCAACGGGAATAGAACCCCTAACACCTCCTTTGAAGGGAGG
>CAYJMK010000077.1:0-4639 GCA_964371425.1 uncultured Candidatus Saccharibacteria bacterium | reverse complement strand
CAGCCAAACTGCACGGATCCGACACACAAAATGGAACATAAACGAGAAACAAGCATCCAGCCCTACACATTTGTGTCCTACAAAGGAAAAGCATCAGCACGAATAGAAACCAAACCGACACACAGATCATGGAAAACAGCCGTTGCGCCCATTGAAATCAGTCAGGAGAAAAGAACATGGGAGCCACAGGCGGCGCAACTTGTGTGGGAGCCAACAAAGGAGAGCATGGGAGAAATCATCGCATTCGACACACCAGAGACTTCTTTGAGTGGGTACACGGTCGCACCCGACGGAACTCTGTTCGTTATTGTGTATAAAGAAGAAGGATCAGAATTCGACATCATGAAACGCAAACCAAATGGGAGCGAAGAGCATGTCACAATCAAAACAGATGGAGACAGGTCTTATTCAGACCCATGCGTCGATGCAGAAGGGTCGCTCTATCTGATGAGCAACTGGACCAGATATCAGTGGACGGATGCAGAGGGTAACGTCGCCGTTGGACAACACCATAGCATCATAAGAATACAAGCAAACGGGGAAAAAAGTGAGATAAGGGAAGTCAACGAAGCAGAGTTCGGATTAGGCTATCTAAGCGTCAATCTTGAGACAGCAGAAATCTGTTTTACGCGTATCGCTTACAACGGACACGCAGAAGAACTAATCAGAAGAAAATCAGCAAGGAATGCGGATACGTTACGGCTGGATAATGCCGATACGTGGACAAGAAAGGCCGCTCAGAATACTCAAGGAACGATCCTTGTGAAAAAACGTTCTTTTGAATGGATACAACCTGACGGAAGCTGCACAGAAATCCACATGCCAATATCAGAGAATCTAGAAATCGATGATGTGGTTCAGACACCAGAAGGCGCATTCCTTGTGACAACCATGCGAAATGATGGACGACCAAAAGAAGAACTCACCCCACTCATGCGCATTGACCAAGAAGGCAACGTCACAAAACTTGCGAACCTAGAACAACCACTCAAAGCCCCGTACATGGACGCAGAGGGGGTGTTGTATGGGATACGAAAAAATCCGAAGCATCCTGGAGAAAACCAACTCATGCGTCTCATGCCAGCGAATATGACAGCCAGTATGCAAGACAATGAAACACCCGCACCACCACAAAGAGTGTTCTAACCCATTCGTTTTCTCTGGCTATGCCCTCTCCCGAACACCCATCCCCGACCGAATTTAATAGAACAGGAATCCCAGAGACCACGCGCCAACTACGTGAACAACAAACGTATACAGAAGTCTGGGTCGAGGCCTTGCCTTCATATGCCAAAGAAATAGAACCACCCATAGAACGGGTAGATAGTCATTATGAATACACAGCAGATGCTTACCAACAACCAAGTGATACCGAACGGATCGAACAGGAAGTTGGCCCCGACTTCCGCATCGTAGATGGGAAGGCACCTCTCGAAACCGATCTCGGAGAAGGAGCAACACACATCGTAGGCAGAGACGGACAAGAGCTCACCGGAGGCATTTTCATGCCAGATGACAGCCTCATCTTTTCTACACCGGAAGGATTTCTCTGGCAGAAAAAAGATGGTTCGAATAGTTCTTATCTCTTTCCGGAAGCATCGAAAGAAACGATTGATTCCTTCAGTTGTGATCCAAGTGATACACGTCTCATAGCAGCCACAAAAAAGGGCGTCCTCATAGATCTCAATCTCGCATCAGGGCGCTCGGCATGTCTCAGCCTGACATCAAGCGCTCAAACCATGTACCGCCCTCACATTTTAGAAGATGGTTCTATAATGGCTTGCTTGTCATCAACCTGGGGCAACGCATTTGGCATACAGATCAAGAACGGAACAGAACGAACAGATTTCTCATCTGATGGTGGAATCCTCTCATTCTCATCGGTCGCACCAGATGGTGCCCTCTTTTGTCAGTCGGCAGGAGGAGCAATCGTCCGACAATACATAGAACAAAAAAAGGGAAAGTGGGGGCCGCCGACCGTCTGGCAAGCATCAGACAACCTCGGGAAAGAGATAAAACTAGAAAATCCGTTGCCCTACAAAGATGGATTTGCGGCAGAACACACAGACGGAATCATGATATTCGACCCTGCTGAAGAAAAAACGATTCGACTGGGACTCCCAAATCAGAAACTAAAACTTCTCAGCTGTGCTCCAAACGGAAGCATCCTTGCAAAAGACAAGCGTTCCAAGGCGATCATTCGATTCGACTCCCCATTTGAATATCGAAGGAGAACAGAAACGAAGATAGAGATGCCTCCAGCACGGCAATTTTAAATGTGCGCACAAAAAGAAGGACCACAAGGTCCTCGGGCTGCGCACAACAGGCGCAGTATCTTCTAGGCATCAGCCGATTCAGTAACGTCCCAAATCTCGGGTGCCGGCTCGGGTGCCGGAACTGTGGTAGGTTGCTGCGACCTAAGCCGTAAACCCTCAGCACGGATCCGAGAGTGGCATTGCTCCGCCAGTGCCGCATGCGGATTCCCGCGCGTCAACGGATGCGTCAGCGACCAGGCCACCCAGCCAGCCAAGAACAGAAAAACGGCGGCAAACACGAGCAGCGGAGACAGAGGCACCGCCACTCCGTCCAGGTAGATGTGAGCACCATCCCCCTCATGCGCCATCGCGCACACAGGGAGAACCAGCGCGACAGCCGCCGCGCCCAGAGAAAAGAACAGTCGAAACATCCCGTTTCCCTCCACAGTCATGGGATTTAAAGTGGTGGAGATCCTAACGCGTCTTCCCTACCCTGTCAAGAGACAAAGAGAGAAAGTAACCGTGAATAAGCCAAAAAAAGGACCAGTCCCCAGAGAGGAACAGGTCACGCAGGTGCAGCTTTGTCACTAGACATAGACTTGGAAGGCGTCACAAAAGCGTCAAGGGGACGCACACCAGCACCCATCCCATCAGAACGAAAGGTGGTGGACGCCGCATCGATCATCCGCGGTCGCAGACCCAACCTGGTAGGAAGTTCTTCGACCGAACAGGTGTACCTCCGAGCCATCTCCTGGGCAACACTGGGTAGATCCAAAAGGGTCCACCCAACAGCATCATATGCAGCACGTGCCTCTGGAGAAAAGCTGAAGAAAACATTCAAATCCTGATCCGGAGGAGGATGTAGAATACGAAACGCTTGGTAGAGCCCGCGAATACAGACTCGGACACGTTCCTGGCAACGCGCCAACTCCGCAACACGGTTCTGGTAGAGATCGTTTTGAAAGTGCGCAGCGCCGAGCACGCGATCGAAATCTCCCCCCGGAACCATCCTCGGGCGCAGCTCACGCTGGACCGCATGGAGCCCATCGAGAAGGTCCAGAAAGTCTTCTTGAACGTCAGGACGTGCGCCCATACGGACAAGCTCACGAGCCACGCTCCGCATGGTTGTGGCAGCGTTGAGCAAATGTGTCAGTCGCCTTCGACCTTCAGACACGAGCTGTTCTAGATCTCGCTGTTGAATAGCAAGCGGATCCGGAGGAGGAGCGGTTGAACGAGCCATCGCGATAGCAGCAGCCCCGCAAAGCACAATCGCGTAGACCGTGTAATAGAGAACGAACGGCACAGCAACACCTTGCGCAGCAGCCGGCGACCCCAACCAGACACCAACAAACCCCCCAAGCGGAACGATCAGAAAGATGCAGAAGCTCCAGTGAAACGGGAGCCAGACCTTCTCCAAAACAGCGCGAAAGCTCATGCCGCACTCCCTTCGTGTGTCCTGAAAAAGGGAAAGGTTATAAAACAACGCTCTAGGAAAGGACTCGGAACAATGCCATAAAGAAGACCTTTCCGCAAGAGTCCGGCCAGATACAGCATTTTACATTTCTTCGACAGCGGGGATTCCTAAGAGACCAAGACCATTCGCAAGTACCTGTCGAACCGCTTTCACGAGGGCAAGTCTCCCAACACGCTTAGCGCTATCTTCTTCCGCCAAGACAGCAACTTCCGCGTACAACTGGTTCGTCAGTTGAGCGAGCTCAAACAGGTAGACACAAAGAAGATGTGGCTCACGCGTGTTGGTTGCACGCTGAACATTTTCTGTATACAAAACAAGTTTTCGGAGAAGCATCGTTTCAATAGGGATCTCCAAGGCGACGTTCTCGGGAAAAACCATAGGAACGTCTTCCCCCGCCTTCCGAAGCAGACTCCCCAACCGAGCAATCGTATACTGCATGTAAGGGCCGGTGTTGCCATCAAAAGACAGGGCCGTGTCCCAGTTGAAAACCACATCCGTGCGGTGATCATGAGACAAATCCCACCATTTCAAGACCCCGACAGCCACTTCATGCGCAATGCGATCTTTCTCAGCAAGATCTGGATTCTTTTTCGCAATCACCGCTGCAACACGTGCCTCAGTCTCTGTGAAAAGCTCCGTCGCACGTAGAATCGTCCCTTTCCGAGTTGAAAGCTTGCCTTCTGGAAGGCGCATAACACCGAACGAGACGTGCTCACTGCGTGAGGCGAGTTCCAATCCCATGCGCTTGCACACCTCAAAAAGTTGTCGGAAATGGTGTCCTTGATCGTTCGCAACAATATAAATATTCCTCAGCGGATTCCAAGTTTCTTGCCGATACCGCATGGTCGCTACATCCCGCAAATGATACGTGGTCGAACCGTCAGATTTCACAAGATAACAACGCCCAAGG
>CAYJMK010000076.1:3980-4640 GCA_964371425.1 uncultured Candidatus Saccharibacteria bacterium | reverse complement strand
CAGAGTCTGGCTTCCGTGAACATCCTGTGGCGGGCGCTGCGAGTACGGCTACTGGAGCGGGTGCAGCAGCAACTTCAGCTGGCGATGCAGCTCAGACCGCTCGTCCTGACCCGGATTGGGAACCCTTCCCACTGAAGTTGCTTGAGAAGGATTCTGGCAAACCGCAAACAGGAGACTTAGAAGCATCTGCAAAGAAGATTAGAGACACGCTCGCTTCCTTTGGGATTGAGGTTGAGATGGAAGAGGTGAACGTTGGACCAACGGTCACCCAATTCACGATGCGGCCTGCTGAGGGGGTTCGTCTCAACCAGATCACGACCCTGCAAAGCGATCTTTCGCTCGCATTGGCGGCGCATCCGCTTCGTATTGAAGCGCCGATTCCGGGTCGTTCTCTTGTCGGGATTGAAGTGCCGAATAAGAGCGTGACGATTGTTCGTTTGCGCGGGACGTTGGAAGCTCCGGAGTTTAAACAGCGCCAATCGAATCTCTCTCTGCCGCTTGGCCGCAGCGTTTCCGGTGCACCGTTCTTTGCGAACTTGGCAAAAATGCCTCACCTGTTGATTGCTGGTGCGACGGGTTCTGGGAAGTCTGTCTGCATTAATACGATTCTGATTTCGCTCTTGTATCAGAACTCGCCCCAGCAATTGCGCCTAGATCGGA
>CAYJMK010000076.1:0-3970 GCA_964371425.1 uncultured Candidatus Saccharibacteria bacterium | reverse complement strand
TCTAGGGCTTTCGGCATTTGTTGTGCCGGGTGGTGACGTATGTCGTGTAGTCGGTGAACGCTTTGAAATGGGCGGTTTCGGAAATGGATCGACGCTTCCGGTTGTTAGCAGAACGTGGGAAGCGCGATATTGAATCGTTCAACCAGATTTCAGACGACAAGTTGCCGTATTTGGTGATTGTGATCGATGAGTTGGCAGACTTGATGGCTGTGGCCGCCAACGAAGTCGAAGCGGCGATTGTTCGATTAGCGCAGATGGCGCGCGCGGTCGGAATCCACTTGGTTTTGGCTACACAGCGGCCTTCTGTGAACGTCATCACCGGTCTGATTAAGGCGAACATTACGTCGCGTGTGGCGTTTGCGGTGGCTTCGCAAATCGACTCTCGAACCATTATCGATTCTGCTGGGGCGGAAAAGCTGCTCGGCAACGGTGACATGTTGTTTGTGACCAGCGAACTTTCTCAGCCGCGTCGTCTGCAAGGTGCTTTTGTAGACGAGCATGAAATCAGCCGGGTGAAGCAGTTTGTCGAGCAGGCCGGTACACCGGATTACCAAGAAGCCATCACGTCGCCGAAGAGTGGTGGCTCGAGCCACGGTGGCTCTGGTGACAATGGTGAGATCGACGATGCCATATATGAAGAAGCTCGGGCATTAGTGGTTGAGACGGGGAAAGCATCGGCTTCCTATCTCCAGCGGCGTCTGCGTGTGGGCTATGCCCGAGCGGCGCGTTTGTTAGATCTGATGGAAGAACAAGGCGTTGTAGGGCCGGCAGATGGGGCTAAGCCGCGCGACGTGTTTGTGGAGCCGGAAGGTGGTCGTGAGGTCCATTCACACAGCGACGCGCCTCTTCCATAGGTAGGCTTGTTTGGTTCGTTTCTGGTGTGTTTTCCAAGCCCTTGTGTTTTCATCTGCGGATGGCAGGATAGCCTTCCGCCTTCTTCCCATGACCCCTTCTCCTTTTCTCTTCCGTAAGGTTCGTTCACACCAGACGTTGTCTGAGCGTCTTCAGGCAGCGCGACGGTTGCGAGGGATTGAGACCTACCAGGTTGCCTCTGCGATTGGCGTTCAAGAGCGCTATTTGCGGTGGTTAGAGGAAGGGCGGTTCGATTTGCTCCCTGCGACGGTCTATTCCCGTGGTTTTTTGAAGCGCTACGCAGAACATCTCCATTTACCCGTCGATGAGATTTTGGCGTTGTATGACCACGAACGTGGTGTGGATCATCACATTCGGAAAGCACGTGGTGAAGAAACGCTAGAAGTGAAGCCTGTTCAAGCCAAACGAACGCGTTTTCTGCTTTCGCCTAAAACGATCCGGCTCGCGTTGATTGGATTGGTGTTGCTGTTGCTGATTGCGTACGTCGTCTTCCAGTTTCGTTCGTTGTCGGCGCCGCCTGAACTTTCTTTGGGCTCACCTACGGCTGATGTCACGGTGGATGCTTCTACGTTTACCGTGTCTGGAACGGTTGAAGAAGGGAGTCGTTTGCTCTTGAACGGTTCTGAAGTGCGGGTGGCAGCGGATGGAATATTCTCTGTAGAAGTTCCACTTGTGCCAGGGGAGAATCGTCTGCGATTTGTGGCGACGAGTCCTGTGGGGAAAGAGACGCGCTTAGAACGGACGATTGTGGTGCCACAAACGGATGTTTTACCTATTCCTCCTCCTGTCGAAGCTGTTCCCTAAGGAAACGGGGATAAAAGGGGGTTGCACAGCCAAAAGCGGGTGTTACCGTACCCTTATATTCATCTGATCCGGCCACGGCGGGGCGCGGTAACATCTGCGTTGTATGGCGAAAGCCCCTGTGAAAGAGAAGAAAGCCGCCGTCGCTGCTCCCGAGGTTTCGGCGCGTACGAAAGCGGTTGTTGCTCCGGAAGTATCAGCTCGTACGAAAGCCGCCTCTGCTGCTATCGAGCAGATTCAAGAACGATTCGGAAAGGGCGCGATCATGCGTCTTGGTGAAGTTCGTGCGGTCGATGTAGAAGCGATTCCAACCGGATCTGTTTCGCTCGACATTGCCCTTGGTGTTGGTGGTTTTCCACGCGGTCGCATTATCGAAGTTTTTGGTCCTGAGTCGTCTGGTAAGACGACATTGGCATTGCATATTGTTTCGAATGCTCAGGCCGCTGGCGGCATTGTGGCCTACGTCGATGCAGAACACGCGTTGGACCCTGACTATGCGCGGAAAATCGGTGTGAATGTGGACGATCTGCTTATTTCCCAGCCAGAAACCGGAGAACAGGCCCTGGAAATTGTTGAGACCTTGGTGCGCTCCAATGCAATCGCGGTGATTGTGATCGACTCAGTGGCTGCACTGACACCGCGTGCGGAAATCGAAGGTGAGATGGGTGATTCTCACATGGGTCTCCAGGCTCGTCTCATGTCGCAAGCGCTTCGGAAGCTGACGGCGGTTGTTGCAAAGACACAAACCACGGTTCTATTCCTGAACCAGATTCGCATGAAGATCGGGATCATGTTCGGGAACCCGGAAGAGACACCGGGTGGGAAAGCGCTCAAGTTTTATTCCTCGGTTCGCGTTGACTTGCGTCGAAATGCCCCGATTAAGCAGTCTGAAAAAGTGATTGGAAACCGTGTGAAGGCGAAGGTGGTTAAGAACAAGGTTGCTCCACCATTCCAAACAGCTGAATTTGACATCATGTACAACGAGGGGATTTCCCGCACGGGCGACCTCGTTGATACCGCACTGCGGTTCAAGTTGGCAGAAAAGGCGGGGGCCTGGTTTACCTACGGAGCAGTTCAGCTTGGCCAAGGCCGGGAAGCGGCGAAGGTGTTCTTGAAAGAGAACCCGAAGGTCGCTAAAGAGATTGAAAATCGCATTTGGCAATTCACGAAGGCAGAGCGGGCAGCGTCCGCAGCTGGGAAACCAGTCGAGGAAGCCTTCAAGGAGGCAATGGCTAAAGTCTCGGGGGCGTCTTAAACGCGCAGCGCGCTCGCGTTGCAGCCGGACGCCGGCCCTTCCAGGGCCGGCGATTCGTTTTCTGATGTTCTCCTCAATAGTTTACGCACGTTCCACGTATTCGCCTGTTTCCGTGTTGACCCGTACGCGGTCGCCTGCGTTCAAAAACAGTGGCACAGCAACTTTCATGCCTGTCTCTAACACCGCCTCTTTCATCCCGCCTGTGGCTGTATCGCCCTTAATGCCGGGTGGGCAAGACGTGATCGTGAAATCGAGTTTGATGGGTAGTTGCACGCTCACAGCTTTCCCCGCGAACATCAATACTTCGACATCCGCGTTGTCACGCAAGAATCCTTTGGCTGTGCCGAGCTGTGTTTCTGACAATTCGAACTGGTCGAAGGACTCTGTGTCCATGAACACGGCTTTGTTTTCTTGCCTGTAGAGAAAGGTTGCAGGGCGAAGCTCAAGGTCCGCTTCTTTTACTTTATCGCTTCCAGAGAAGGTGTGGTCGAGCACGGCGCCGTTGAGGAGATTCCGCATCTTCACTTTCATGACGGCCTTGGACTGCGCCATCTTGTGGAAGTCGGACTTCAAAATTTCGAACGGCTCGCCGGCGTGCATGATCTTCTTTCCAGGTTTGAGTTCGGTGATGCTGAGCATAGGGGTTCAGGTGATGACGGATGATCCTAATGGAATAGATTTAGCTAATCAAGGCTTAGGTCAGGCACTATGGTGAAAATGGCACACATCGCCATCTGCTAACACATAGTCTTTGCCTTCCATTCGCATGGTGCCTGTTTCGCGGGCGCCCTTCTCGCCGTTGTTTTTGATGTAGTCCGCAAACCCAATAATCTCCGCGCGGATGAATGCTTTTTCAAAATCTGTGTGAATCACCCCTGCCGCTTCTGGGGCCTGTGCACCCTTGCGAACGGTCCAGGCTCGCACTTCCATGGGTCCGGCTGTGAAGAAGGTTTGGAGTCCAAGCGTGTCGTACGCGCCTTGAATCAATCGCGCGAGTCCGGATTCTTTCAGTCCAAGATCTGTGAGGAAACTCTGCGCTTC
>CAYJMK010000075.1:0-4680 GCA_964371425.1 uncultured Candidatus Saccharibacteria bacterium | reverse complement strand
TCCTGTGCAATCCATGCTGCGAGTTTGAGCGACGCTTCACTGAGCGCGTAAGGCGTTTTTCCTGCAGCAAGTTCTTTCAGCCGCGCCGCAGGAATGTCTGATTCGTTTTCAAGGCCGATCACCATTCCACGCTCCTGCCGTCGCCCGAAAGGAATTTTGACGTCTTGTCCGCGTATCACTGTAAGTCCTTTGGGCACTCGGTACGTAAAGCCCTTCTCCTGACTTGCCGACGAAGCAGAGAGACGACCCGTTTTTGCAAGCGGAATTACGGCCGCGAAGGTGGGCTGGATTTCCATACAAAGAGTGTACCAGGGGAGCGCTTGATCTCCACTCGTTCTGTTTCTGCTCGATCGTTCTGGCCCCCTTGGTCGACCTTTTTCTTTTCTGGAGCGCTTTCTCTACAATGCCCACATCCCTTTACGTATGCCGAAGATTCCTTCCCCGAACTATTTCTTTGCGCTCCGTTTTGATACGACGAGTTCGATGCACCTCAAGGAACTTCAGAAATCAATTCTGTGGCCTTCTGAGGGCTTTCTGTTCCTTTTGCCTGAGAGTTTCCACCTCACGCTCCGCTTTGTTGGTCCAGCCGCTCCTGACACCGCTGATACCCTCATTCAGCTTCTCAAGAAGACCACTGGACAAGGCATTCATATCCCAGCCCTGCGCGTAACCGATCTTCTGCCTCTCCCTTCTGTTGTCGCTGCACGTGTGGTTGCAGCTGCCGTCGCGCCAGATCCGGCCTTATCTTCCCTTGTGGAGGCCTTCGACACTGTTCTACGTGCAACAGAACAGAAAAAGCAAAACGAACCAGCTCGTGCACCGTTTCGATTTCTTCCTCATGTGACGCTGGCTCGTATCTCCCAAACTGCTGAGCTGCACCCGCTGAAACTCCGGGCCCTTCTTGAGCCTGTTCTCCGTTCTCCTGTTAAACTCTTTTCTCTCCGCGCCTCTGAAATCGCCCTTCTCAGAACAGAGCGCTCCCAAGGCATCACAAGTTATGTTCCCGTTTCTTCCTACGCACTGACATGATCCTCTTTGGCGTTCCAATTCTTCCTCTGACTACTTCTCGTGTTCGCGATGAGCTTCTTCTCATGCTCCAGAAGCCTCAGATGGAAGGGGACGCCATGCGGCGCGTCGTTGTCACACCAAACCCGGAAATGCTTCTCAAGACAGAAGACGACGCTGTTTTGTTTGCTCTACAGAGAGCTCATCTGCATCTTCCAGATGGGGTTGGATTGCAGTGGGCAACACGTTATTTGCTCGACATGCAGCGAATGGCATTGCAATACGGTCGTGCTTCTTTTCCTTTGGTTCTCCCCTTGTTTTTTCTTTCGTTAGGGTTTTCTGCTGTTTCTTCTCGGTACCGAAAACACTATCTCCCTGAGCGGATTACTGGAACGGACACGGTTAAACTGATAGGAGAGCTTTCTGTGCAAGTAAAGTGTTCAATCTTTTTGCTCGGCTCAAAATGGCCAGAAGAGGCGGCTACAATTCTGAAAAAGGCCCATCCTGGCATGCAGGTAGCTGGCACCTTTGCGGGTCCTTCGAGTGGGCTCGCAGACCTGGAAAACGATTCCGAGATCATCACAAAAATTCAGGCCTCTGGCGCAGAGATCCTTCTTGTTGCGTTTGGAGCACCCGCTCAAGAGTTGTGGCTTTCCCGGAATATCGACAAGCTCCCAAACATTCGTTTGGCGATGGGTGTTGGAGGTGCATTCGACATGTTGGCCGGACGGACACCCCGCGCTCCGAAGTCGTTTCAAAAAATGGGGCTTGAGTGGCTCTGGCGCCTCTTTCTCCAACCAAAGCGTCTGCCGCGTATCTTTAATGCCACCGTCCGCTTCCCATTCCGCTGTCTCCGCCGGGCGTTTCATATGGCGCTCCACGGCTACAGAAAAAATGTGATCGTTTTTGTACAGGACGATGCAGAGAATATGCTTCTTGTTGAAAGCGATCTTCCCGGTCCTCAGCATGCCTGGCATTTTGTGCAAGAAGGGATGGAAGGCAACGAATCGGCTGCGGAAGCTGCACTGCGAGGCTTGCGTGAAGAAACAACACTGAGCAACCTTCCTTTAGGAGCGGCGAAAGAGATTCCGAGTGTTCTCTTCGCTTATGAATGGCCGAAGTTGTCGCATACGAAGGGACGTCTCCCAGATCGTCCACCGTGTGTGGGTCAAATACAGAAAGGGGTGATCGTGCATACCCATGGAATTCGCCCGCCCGTCGAACCTCGCCTCCACAACGGAAAGAAAGAGTTGCGAGCCGTCTCTTGGGTCCCAAAAAACCAGGTTCGTTCCGTGCTGTACCCCACGTTCCGCCTCCAGTACGATACGTTTATTGACTCCCTTTGACGGCCTCACCTCAGCCGCTTTTCTCTTATGTCTGACACCGACACACCTGTAGCTCTCCCACAGCCGCCACGCGTCCGTTTTGCACCCAGCCCAACGGGCTTTGTGCATGTTGGTAACATGCGAACCGCACTGTATACGTTTTTATTCGCGCGCAAGCATGGTGGCACGTTTATTATTCGTATCGAAGACACAGACCAGCAGCGGCAGATTGAAGGTGCCCTCGAAAATTTGTTAGAGACATTGGCTGCGTGTGGCATTCACCATGACGAAGGCCCTGTTTTAGGCGAAGGCGATCAAGACGATCAAGTTGTCGGTTTTGTTGGTGAACATGGGCCTTATATTCAGTCGCAGCGCTTGGAGATCTATCACGAATACGTTGAGAAGCTCCTCGAAATGGGGAAGGCTTATCCTTGTTTTTGTTCGTCTGAGCGACTCGAACAAATGCGCCGCGGGCAACAGCTTGCGAAGCAACCACCTAAATATGATCGTCAGTGTCTGACACTCGCTCCAGAAGAAGTCTTGAAACGCATGCAAGCAGGGGAGCCGCATGTCATTCGCATGCGCGTTCCAGACGGTGAGCCGATTGTCTTGCATGACCTCGTCCACGGAGAAATCACGTTTGATCCCGCTGTGGTTGACGACCAGGTTTTGATGAAATCGGATGGGTTCCCCACGTATCACCTTGCGAACGTGGTCGATGATCACCTGATGGAGATCACGCACGTGACCCGTGGAGATGACTGGCTTCCTTCGACGCCAAAACACGTCTTGTTATATGCCATGTTTGGATGGACCGCTCCTGTGTTCGTTCATTTTCCGCTTCTCCTAAACCCCGACCGTTCAAAACTTTCCAAACGTCAGGGCGACGTTTCCGTGGAAGATTTTCTGGCGGACGGGTATTTACCTGAGGCGTTGGTGAACTTTGTCGCTCTGCTCGGCTGGAATCCAAAAACAGAGAAGGAGTTGTTTAGCATGAACGAACTTATCGAAGCATTCGATTTCTCTGGCGTCCACAGCTCTGGTGCGGTGTTTGACCGATCCCGTCTCGACTGGGTGAACCAGCAGTACCTCCGAACGTATCCAGACTGGGAACTCTTGGCCATGGCACAGTCGTTTTATGACGAAAAAGGCCTTCTAGAGGCCGCCGCCAGCGTCTTAGGTTCCTCAAATAAGACCGATGAACACGTCATCGAATACGTTGGACGCGCATTCATGCTTGAGCGCGAGCGTCTCACGAAGTTGTCACAAGTAGGGGAGGAGACGAATTTTCTCTTTATGAAGCACCTTTCCTATGAACCTGGTTCGCTTGTTTGGAAAAAATCGACGCCGGAAGATGCTCGAACCTATCTCTCTGCCGTGCACGAGCTTCTTTCTGCGCGCCCAGAAGGAGAGTGGGAGTCCCCGACTCAACTTGAACACGATTTGATTGCATGGATTGCCGAACGTGGATGGAAGAATGGCGACGTCTTGTGGCCGTTGCGCATGTCCCTGACCGCCAAAGCAAAATCTCCTGGACCGTTTGAGTGTCTGTGGGCACTTGGTAAGGAACGATCGCTTGCGCGCATTGCAGCTGCTTTGGAGAGTCTCAAATAGAATATCCGTTTTAGACCCTCAGACCCCCTTTCCTTCGTCACGGCTCAAGCGTGACAGTTCAGGAAAGAGAGTCTGTGGGATGGCCTCAACACATGGTATGCTTCGTGTGCTATGACCTCTTGGAACCGTCCCAATCTCTTCTCCGTTCTCCTAATGCTTGCTGGGTCGTTTTTCGCGACGACGGTTTCAGCTCATGGGGGAGATGACAAATTCCCATATGTTGAGAATCTCGCTGAATGGATGGGTGTTGGCGGCCCCATCGACGATTTGAATGGGAAAATTGGAGATTCGAAGAAACGCATTGACGACATCAACGACGAACAGAAACGTCTTGATCGTGAAATTGCAAAGGCACGTGAACAGGGGGCAACTCTGGCTTCGCAAATCACGATTCTTGATGATCAGATTCGTAAAGCTGAGCTTTCGATTGATAAAACAGGTGAAGAGATCGACGGAACCAAGTTAGAGATCGATAAAACACAGCAGGAGCTGAAAGCGCAAGAAGAACAGATTGAGAAACAGAAAAATGTTCTCTCGGAATTTCTGCGCGAATTATATCGTCAAGACCGCACGTCCACACTCGAAATCCTTCTTTCACATGCATCGCTCTCTGATTTCTTGGACGAACAGCAACGTACCGAGACACTCCAGCACGAAACACAGGGAACGCTTGTACGCATCCAGAAGTCGTATGACGAACTTGATTGCAAGGCCCGCGTTCTTGCCGCAAAAAAAT
>CAYJMK010000074.1:0-4681 GCA_964371425.1 uncultured Candidatus Saccharibacteria bacterium | reverse complement strand
GCGTGGGGACTTATGTTTTGGCCAACCGACGCGTTTTCACGGGGCGCTGTGCTCTTTATCACGTTCTATGTGTTTGCTGGATTGGCGAAGCATGCCGTACAGAAGTCGTTCACGTGGCGGATTTTTGGCGAATATGCAGCGACCTCAACTGTGGTGCTGACCTTAGTCCTTGCGACGGCGCAGTGGACATTCTGATGTAGAGAAAACAGGTATGGGAACCGTACGAATGATGGAAATGCGTGACCATCTAGCGCAAGAAGAGGGAGGAACACAAGAGCCAACAGCTTCTCAAAAGCACGTGAAAAAAGGACACCGTGCGTTTGTGCGCATCTGCATGCTGAGTGCTTCAGCGCTGATAGGCGGATTGATCGGAGCATGGGTGGTTCTCACCTTCGGGCCAAAGCCAACCGTGGCGACGACCGTTCCAGAAGTACAGGAAGAAGCGGCGTCCGTCCCAGTGCGTGCGCGTGGATCCGTGGTTAACGTTGTGAAAAAAGTGCGGCCAGCGGTGGTTTCGATTGTGGCGACACAAGAAGCCATCGATCTCTTTGGTCGGCGCTATGAAACTAATAACAGCGGCACCGGATTTATTCTGACCACGGACGGTCTGATTTTGACGAACAAACATGTCGTTGCGCAGCCGAAAGCGGGATACACCGTTGTGCTTGATAATGGCAAACGGTTCGAAGCAAAAGAAATTCTACCAGACCCCTTTTCGGATCTTGCGTTCGTTCGTATCGCAGCAAGTGGTCTTCCCGTTGTTGAACTCGGTGATTCTTCTGCAGTTCAGGCGGGACAAGATGTTGTCGCTATTGGTAATGCGCTGGGTGTGTTTCAAAATACGATTACGTCCGGAATCATTTCGGCGCTGGATCGCTCACTTGATGCGGGGCCTCAATCGGAACAACTGCAAGGTGTGATTCAAACGGATGCAACCATCAACCCAGGAAACTCCGGAGGTCCACTCCTCGATTTAGACGGGCGTGTGATTGGCGTGAACACAGCGATGGTCGAAGGAGGGGAGCAGATCGGATTCGCTATTCCAATTGACGACGCAAAGAGTGCGTTCAACAATGTTCTCAAAAACGGGCGTGTCATTCGGCCAGTTCTGGGAATCCGTTCGATTCAGATCACACCGGAACTTGCGCAATACGCTGAGCTTCCCTCGGACCATGGTTTGCTCCTTGCATCGGGACGCGCACGCGGAGAAGAAGCGGTCGTACGTGGAAGTCCTGCTGAAAAAGCAGGTCTGAAAGACGGGGACATTCTGTTATCGATTGCTGGGCAAGCTCTCGACGAACGACACAGTGTGACGCGTGTACTCTCACGTTCCGCTCCTGGCGAAACGGTCGAAATCGAGGTGCTCCGTAAAAGTGGCAAGCGTGAAACCCTCTCTCTGGTCCTTGGTGAATCAGGCGCGTAGGCTGGTATCGGAACCATATGTGGCTGAAGGGAGCCATTGACAGGAATAGATAACCGTGATACTTTGCGCAGTTCCATCTAGGAACGGCCGATATTGGCTTTCTTATGCCTATCTTTACCGCGTTTCGCCGCTATTGGTATGTCGCCCTGCTCGCCGTCGTCCTCACGACGACTGTTGCGGTGGGCGTAACCCTCCTGCAACCGCAGCGGTATGACGCTCGCGTCACCCTGTTGGTGATCCAGCAGCAAAAGGGGCGATTCGATGCCTACACCGCGGCGCGTTCAGCGCAGACGGTGTCGGAAACATTGGTAAACGTGCTGCATACTTCGACCTTCCAAGAGGCCGCTGTTCGCGACCCTGCCTACAAAGTGGAAGACACCTTCCCTAAAGATCCGGAAGCACGTCGGAAGGCGTGGAAAAAGGCGGTGGAAGCACGCACCGAAAATAACGATGGAACCATTGTCGTAGACGTGTTGCACGAAGACCGAACGCAGGCTCGGGCGATTGCCTATGCCATTGCGGGAACCCTCATCAACAAAGCCCAGGAGTACCACGGTGGTGGTTCGGATATTGTCGTAAAAATGGTGGATGAACCGGTAACGTCTGTACACGTTGCCGATCCAAACATCATGACGAACGTGGCCGCCAGCTTCGCTCTTGGTGTTTTGATTGGGATTGGCCTTTTGGTGTTGCTGGAAGGACGCGGGACAGTGCTATCCGTGCAAGCGGGAGCGCCTGTTCGTACGACGCGACGTTCATTTGAGGGACTGGCCGCAGCTGTGCCAGCAACGATGGAAGCACAAGAACCTGTTCGTCCGGAAACACCAGAAGGCGGATGGTCAGTGGATGTGATGCCACATGTGCCGGAAGAGTTTGCATCGCAAGAAGCGGTGCCCGCTGTTGTGCCTGAACAAGAAGCAGTGACTGCTTCAACGTTCATACAAGAAGGGGATGAAAGGGAAGTGATAACGGAAACGGCCGTAGAATCAGGTATCGAAGAAGATGTCTCTGTAATGGAAATCCCAGCGGGCATCGATGAAGAAACAGAGGAACAAAGCGCGCCGGTCCTTGATGATGCAAATAAGATGCAAGAAAGAGAAGGGGAGATGGCTACAGAAAATATACTTCAAACAGACGTCATGACCCCTGTGGAACAGGTCATGGAAATCCCCTCTTCTGAATCGTCTCAAGAGGTGCCAATACCCGCTTTTGTTCCGTATGCAGCTTCTACGTCTGCGTCAGCTCCGCTTTCAAAACGAGAACGAAAAGAGCTCGCGCGGAAGCGTCGAGAAGAAGCGATGCAAACCGTTTCTGGCGTGCGGCCAACGTCTGCGGAAGAGCAGAAGGCACCGGTGATATCCTTCAAAGGTGGATTGGAAGAACTGCGTGCACAAATGCGTGAACGGCGGGAAGAGCGTGAGCGCCAGAGCGGAACACCTGAACAAACCACGTCTTTAAGTGGAGCTCCGGTGACACCGGCAACGCCAGGGAATCCACAAGCAGCATCGCTTGCGGCGCGTCTACGTGAAAAACTCGAAGAGCAGAAAGTGAAGCGTGCTGCAAAAGCAGCGGAAGAGCTGGAAGAGACAAAAGCGTCTGTTCCCTCCGATGATCCACAAAGCGTAGAGAATTGGATGCGGACAGGAGCGTTCCTGCCAACACCGAAAAGCGAATAAAAGCGAACCGTTTCCCGAATGGGAGGCGGTTTTGTTTTAAGCGAACAGGTGTTTCTCGACGGTCGTTAAGAACGCCTGAGCTCGGTTTGTCCAAGACGCGTGAGCGGCTGCGGTACGTCCGTTTGCAGCAAGACGAGCAGCCAGATCTGCATCGTGCAAAACACGTAGGATGGTCTTCGCAACAGCGTCAGGGTGGGTGCCATCTGTAAGGAGTCCTGTTTGCCCATCTGAAATCGCCTCAGGAACGCCGCCCGCATTCCCACCAATGACAGGCAATCCGGCAGACATGGCTTCAAGCAGAACGATCCCGAAGCCTTCCGTGTCCCCGCCTGGTTCGTCTCGGTTTGGAAGGCAGAAAACAGTTGCAGAGGCGTATGCAGCGGTGAGATCTTCGGCAGAAAGGGAGCCGGTAAATGTGATCGCATCTTGGACGCCATGTGCGGCGGCGAGCTGTCGGAGAGAAGCTTCAGATCCGCCATCTGGCCCCGCGAGAAGCAGATGGGTAGAAGGCTCGGCGGCGCGAAGCGTGGGCAATGCACGGATGAGCGTGTCTTGGCCTTTCCGTGGTGTGAGACGAGCGACACAGAGGACAATACGCGCATCTTCAGGAATACGAAGTCGAGAACGGAATGCGTGCGTTTTTTCGAGAGAAGAAGATGCTGTTGGGGCAACGCCAGGTGGGATCATAGCGAAGCGATCCGTGGGTACATCAAATGTTGCGGAGATTTTGTCCCGCATTGTGCGCGTCGTTGTGATAAGGAGCTCAGGTTTTTGGAGGAGGTGTTTTGCAACCTGTTTGTGTAGCAGAGAAGCAGCCTGCGCGAGGGCATCGTATCCGTGGAGGATTTGGATGACAGGAATACGCGGACGCATACGTAGAGAACGTGCCGCTAACAAGAACGATGGCATAAAATGCCCCAGCACAATCGCGTCGGGGCGCTGTTGCTGACAGATGTTTTCGAATTGCTGACGCAGAGTTCGCACATGAAACGGCGGACGCGTGGAAAAAAGGGGAACTCGCGTGACGGATTGGGAGAAGGCGGCATCGCTCATGGAAAGATCCCCCAACGGCGCTTTCAAGGGAACGAATTTTTCGCGGTCTGAGGGGGCAAGGACCTGCACAGAACCTTCAGGAAGCGCACCAAAGAGGCCTGCAAGATAGGTCTGAATCCCCCCTTGTTCAGGCGGGAAAAAGCCAGAGATAAGCAAAAATCGACGCATGTGGATATCCTAGCATGAACGTCTGATTAGATGGACAGGGCGAACTTGACAGTTTATAGGGAATATCATATGGTTCGCGGTTCCTGCCAAGGAGGAATCAAGCGTCAAAGGGCGTTTGGAAACAGCGCTGAAGGTTGTACTTCTTCAAGACGAGATCAGAAGGGAGCGTGTCACGCATTCCGCTTTCGTCATACGTCTCTGGCGTACGGCCGAAGCGATGCTCAGCACGTGGCGCTCCCTTGTGACCTTGTCCCTCCCGCCTGAAAACGGGAATGGAAGCGGTCCTTCTGAACTTGAGATTGTATTTCTAGATATTCACCGCGTTACTCCGATTGCCGTGATCTTAGTTTCTGTTTCGATA
>CAYJMK010000073.1:0-4748 GCA_964371425.1 uncultured Candidatus Saccharibacteria bacterium | reverse complement strand
GCTGCTGCTGGATGGTTGCAAGGTGAGCCTGTGTGGCTGGGTCAGAATCTTTTGTTGCCTCGCGCAGACGCTCATGAAGTGCGCGCAAGTCTCTGTGTGTGCGTGACAAATGCGATAAGATGGCAGGAATTTCCTCTGGTTTTGCACAGCGGGAAGCCTCTTCTAAGATGGCGCGTTCTTGCGCAAGGGTTGTTCCAAGCGTTTCACGAACGTCAGAAAGGGAAAGCGAACCGCTTGTTGCCGCCACATTCGAAAGCGCTTCCTGCAAACGCTCAATAGATGTCCGACACACCTCTGCAGCCGCTAACGCACGCGTTGTGTCTGACGAGGCTTGCTGAGCAGATTGTTCAGCATGCGCGCGCTCCTCTGCAAACAGCGCGGTTTCTGCTTCGTTTTCTTCAATCCGTCGGGTCAAATCTTCGATATCAACGGTACTGGAGCGGGTCGCTTCCATTTGAAGACGTCCACGGACAGAACGAAGCTGCTCAGAAAGGCGCGTGTGAGCCTGTTGGGCTTCCGCTCGCATCGTTTCTGTTGTGATAACTTCTTGAGCGATTGTTTCCGTAGCGGTAGTGAGTCGCGCCTGCTCTTCTTGAGCGCGTGTTCGGTCTTCCGTATCCGTTGCACATTCCGTTGTCAGATCCTCGATCCGGCGCGCCAAATCAGCCGTATCGACAGCGCTCGCTCGTCCGGCTTCCACCTGAATCCGACCGCGGACCACGCTCAAACGTTCAGAAAGGCGCGCGAAGGTCCGTTGTGCTTCTTCGCGTTCAGTAAGATGAGCATCTGCATCGGTCGAAGGTGTCCGCGCTTCTTGCGCAAGGGTATCAATTGCCTTCTCTGCCTCTGAAACCGCAGAAGCGAACTGAGCTTCCTCCTGTGTCGATGTGTGAACACGTTGCTGTGATTCCGCCAAACGCGCACGAACGTCGTTCCAGAGGTGGTTGTAGACACTTCCGCGCAACGCGGTGCGTTCTGCAAGCAAAGCTTCTTTTTTCTCGGCACGTTGGGCTTGGCGCCGCAAAGAACGAACATGAGGTGCGAGTTCAGACAGATGCGCATCGACCTGTTCCAAATTCCGCTCCGTGCTGGCGAGCTTGGAAAGGGCCTGTTTTCGCTTGAGTTGGTAAGGGCGAATACCGGCTGCGTCTTCAAAGATTTCTCGGCGTTCTTTTGGGGTGGCTGTCACAACCGTATCAATCATCCCCTGGCCAATCACTGAGTACGTTGAACCAGCAAATCCCGCCTTCGCGAGCAGTTCCTGGATGTCTGTCAGACGGGCGCGAACACGGTTGATGAAATACGTGCTCTCTCCTGCACGGTCGAGCCGGCGGGTGATGGTGATCTCTTTGAGGTCGATAGGCGCGCGGTCATCTTCGTTATTGAAGGTCAAAGAGACCTCTGCCAGCCCCATCCGAGCTTTCTGGGCAGAGCCGGAGAAAATTACGTCTTCTCGGATCTTTCCGCGCAGGTTTTTCATGGACTGTTCGCCCAAAACCCAGCGGATGGCATCGGAAACGTTGGATTTTCCGGAGCCGTTCGGGCCAACCACGGCGGTGACTCCTGGAGCAAAATCAAGAATCGTCCGGTTAGCGAACGACTTGAAACCGACGAGTTCGATGCGGGAGAGGTGCATCTACGTTCTAGGTTCAAACAGAATACGCGGAGTGTAGCGAACAGCGGAACGGAAGCAAAGAAAAAAGGGTCCTTAGACCCTAGGCGCCTTGTCGGCGGGTAGGGTGCCAATCGGGCACCCGACGAACGTCCAGAACCGCGGAACCGGTGCCCGACCAGTCAGACCAGCAACACCCGCATAGGCTTGCGCCAGTTCCGTCATCCGGTTCACAGGAGCGGAGAGAGGCACACATTGAGGCGTCGTGAAGAGCTCGACGACTCCCTGCTCTGGATCCGGACGGAAGAAGTGGAGATTCACCATCTCTCCTTCCCCGGGCTGCATGGAGCCGAGACGCGCTTCGTTGCCACGCACGCCGATGACCAGCATATCGCCAGACCTAAGTCCGCCGATGGACTCGATACGAACCAAAGGTGCAGGCTGGGGCGGAGTTACAAACGGAACTGCCGCCTTCCGCCGCCGAGCACCAGTAGTCGGTGCGGCCTCAGAAATGGGCACAGGCACGGGAACACAAATGTACATGAAAACCCCTCCTTACCGTTGGAGAGCAGACAAAGACATTGCTACTGATTTGTCAACGACTCAGGCAAGCATCCCAATCGTAAATGTGAGGAGCATCACAATAGCGATGACGGCTTTCATGAATCGCCCTGCCAAAAAGCCCAGGAGGGTGGCAAAACCACTACGAACAGAGTGAATCGCGTCGCGGCCTGAGAGAAGTTCCCCAACCACTGCTCCCAAGAACGGCCCGATGAGTAAACCAGGGAGACTGCCTGCCAAAAAGCCGAGAAGAGCTCCGACAATCGCCAGGCCGGTAGCCAGGGGCGATGCTTTAGCAATTTTTGCTCCTAACACGGATGCAAAAATCTCAGCGCCGAACATGAGGAGGGCGAGCAAGCCAAGAATGATCCAGGTCAGGAGCGACAAACGCTCAAACCCGAATGCGCCACCAAATGCGAGCATCCCAAGAAAAATCAGAATCGCATCCGGCAAGCCAGGCGCCACAATCCCCACGAGACCAGCAAGGATAAGAACGAGACCAAGGATAATGAGAAAAAAGGTCATGTGTGTTGCACAATACGACGAATGATTGACACGGGTCTAGGGAGGGGTACCCGTGAGATATCACCTTATTCTTTTTATGTCTAAATCCGAACCTGAAAATCTCCTGTCCGTGATTCCAGCTGAGCGCATTGATCAGATGATCTATGTCATTCGTGGGCAGAGGGTCATGCTCGATGCAGATCTTGCCGATTTGTATGAAGTAGAAACGAAAGTATTAGTACGATCTGTGCGCAGAAACAAAGCGCGATTTCCTGAAGATTTTGCTTTTGAACTAACAGCTCAAGAGTGGGAGTTTCTGAGGAATCAGTTTGGTGCCTCAAATATTGAGAAATGGGGTGGTCGAAGGTATGCACCATTCGCTTTCACAGAACAAGGAGTCGCAATGCTTTCAAGCGTTTTACGGAGTAATAGAGCGGCACTGGTAAATGTCGCGATCATGCGTGCATTTGTTCGCATGCGACGCACAGCAGAAAGCTACAAAGATGTGGCAGAAAAACTCACCCAGCTTGAAAAAAACTACAGTCAGAACTTTTAAATCGTATTTGATGCGCTTCGTAGGCTGATGGAGCCTCCAGAAGATAAAAACAAGAAGGAAATCGGATTTCGTGGTGAATCAAGGACGAATCTTTGAAATGCCAATTTGGCATTCCAAAGATTGAGTTAAGACTAAATTGAATCTTGAGGTGCCAAAATGGTACCTCAAGTTTGATCAAAGAATGTCTTAACCAAGGGGAAAAGTAAAACTAGACGCAGAAAAGCAAAATCTTGAGGTGCCAATTTGGCACCTCAAGTTGGGTACAGGAAAAGGCTTAGTAAAGGCAAGAAACAGACTTTATACGAAAAAAAGAGTCTATCTTGAGGTGCCAGACGAGCACCTTAAACACAGTTTTGTGCTTAATATAGATCTCTTTGAGGTGCCAATTTGGCACCTAAAACAAATCGCGCACTAAGCCAACGGCTTCAGCGCATCTCGCCAAGAAGTGTCTTTCAACGCAGCCTTTGCAGCTTCAACCTGTGCCTCCTGTTTGCTCATCCCCTCACCTTGCGCAACAAGCGTTTCACCAACATACGCCCCAACCACAAATCGTTTCGAGTGATCTGGCCCGCTCTCTTCCAAGACTGCATAGGAAGGCGTGACGTTCATCTGTTCCTGTACCTGCTCTTGGAATGTGCTCTTAGGGTCAATCTCAGAGCGTCGCGCCAGCAACGAAGGTAATTCTGGCAACAAATCTTTCTCAATAAAGATCCGCGTTGCTTCGTAACCAGCGTCTAAGTACAAAGCACCGACCACCGATTCGTACGCATTCGCCAAAATCACTTCACGCGCTTTGGTCGATCCGCGCATCTCTCCACGCGACAAATACAAATACTCTTCAAAGCCAAGGTCATTCGCATGTTTGGAGAGCATAACGGAATTCACCAGCGCAGAACGCCAGTTGGTCAACTCGCCTTCAGGGTTTGGGAACGTGCGATACAGATAATCTGTGACGACGAGTTCCAAAACGGCGTCACCCAAAAATTCGAGTCGTTCGTTATGTTCCAACGGAAACGAACGATGCTCATTCAAATACGAACGATGAACCAACGCTTGTCGTAACAAGTTTTCGTTTGTGAAAACGACGCCGAGTTTTTCGGCGAGCGGAGCGATGTTCTTGTCCATGGCTATGCGGCAGGAGTTTGTTCGGCGGGAGAAACTTCGGTTGCGGGCTCGGCTAGCGCCGGTTCTTCCGTTACGGCAGCAGGCGCGGTTTCTTCCATCGCGGTGATCAGTTCATCGGGAGTGGCTGTTTCCAAGGCCTCTTGCTCTTCCGTTGGAGACGACTCCGGAGCTGCGGCAACAGGCGCTTTCCCGCCAGTAGAAGCCTCTTTCCGTGGTTCCACCAATTCACGGTACACCGTACCCAAAACCCCATTGATGAATCGTCCAGAAGACTTCCCACCGAACGTTTTTCCAAGGTTGATTGCCTCGTTAATGGCGACTTTCGGAGGAATGTCTCCGCCATTGTAAACCAACTCAAAAATACCGAGTCGCAAAATATTGCGGTCAACC
>CAYJMK010000072.1:0-4905 GCA_964371425.1 uncultured Candidatus Saccharibacteria bacterium | reverse complement strand
GTGCCACCAGAGCAAAAACACCTACAAGCACAGCAACCGTCAACCAAATCAAAATACCACCCATCGTAGGCGTCCCTTCTTTCTTTTTATGCAATGTTGTAAAGACGGGAGCCCCAGACGTCCGAATACTTTTCCCAAGACGATATTTGTACAAAAAATGCGTGAGCACCGGCGTCAACGCCATAGAAAGAGAGAAGGCAAGAGCCATGATGATCACCGCAACCGCAACGTCGAGAACAAGTTCTGGATTTTGGACGGCAGCGAACGTCATAAGGAAGCGATAGGTTTCTTCCAGGTATACGCACCGTAGATCCACGTGGCAAGCGCCTTCATGTCATGAAATCGCTCATCAGAGGAAGAACTGCCCAAGATAACAAGAATCGTTTCATTCCCATCGTTATCAGAGGCAAGAACGACCAAACATTCTCCCGCATTGTCTGTAAATCCCGTTTTCCCCCCAATGATCCGTGGGTAATGCTCACGAAGCAACTCATTGGTGGTCTTGACATTCAACGATGTCTCTTTTCCGAGCACAGGAATGTCTTTTGTCGTGATCTGAATGGTCTCTGTAAAAGCAGGTTGCTGCAAAGCCGTATCAAAGATGCGCGCAAGATCTGCAGCAGAAGAGCGATGACCATCTGCATCCAAACCGGTCGGGTTCTTGAAAGCCGTCTCATACAAACCCAAATCTGCTACGCGCGCATTCATTCGATCCACAAAATCTTTCTGACTTCCCGCAGTCGTAATAGCGAGCTGTGTTGCTGCATCGTTCCCAGAAGCAACCAACATCCCAACGAGCAGATCTCGATTGGAGAGCTGATCACCTTCCTCAAAACGCATCGCCGCCCCGGATTGCTCTGCTGCCTCACGACTTACAACCGTCTTACCATCCAGTGAGAGCCCACTTTCAAGCGCCACCAGCGCGGTCATCGTTTTGGTAATACTCGCTGGCGCTCGAACAGCATGCGGATCTTTTGCGAACAGAATAGCACCACTCCGACGGTCTACCGCAATCGCAGACACAGCAGAAAGGACAGGCCCAAGACTGTCCGATGTTTTCTCTGGACGGAAAAAATCCCGCTCGGAAACAGCAAAATCGACTCCACCTCCCTGCTCTGCAGTAACGACAGGCTTCCGAACAAACAAAGGTTCAGAGGGAACGGAAAAGGCTTCCCGCGCCGGCAAAAGCGGTGCAGAGAAGAGAAGAAACGCAAGAAGAGCAGAGGAGGCCAACACAAAGAAAAATCACGAACGGCGACGACGGGCTGCTCGTGTTTGCACACGAAGCCGCGTGAGCCAGAAAAGAGAACCGATCACAAAGAACAATGAGAAGTACTGGGAAACAGTAAGAAAGAGAAAACGGGGATCTGCTTCAGGCACATCAGCGGCACGGGAAAAATCCAGAAAGAACCGTCCAATCCCATACGCCAGCAGAAACGCAACGGTCACAGCTCCTTGGTGTCTCCCCCATCGCTTACGAACGGAAAGAAGCAGAAAGAACAAAATGATGTTAAACAGAACCAAATACACTGCGACGGGATGACGAACGCTCCCATCAGGCCAGAGAATGCCCCACGGAAGATTTGTAAGCGCTCCAGGATGGTCATTAATCAAAGAACATCCCAGTCGTCCTACAGCGAGACCGAGTGCCAATCCAGGTGCAACAAGATCCGTGAGCGCTGGAAACGGAATCTTAAATCGGTACTTCGCATACAGAATACCGACCGGCAGAGCTCCGAGCAATCCTCCTAAATATACCATGCCTCCACGCCAAATCTGGACGATTTCCAGAGGCGCAGAAATAAAATGTTGCCAGTACAAAAGGACATAGAGCAAGCGTGATCCAACGAGCGAAGCAAGGAAGATCCAGAAGAACATCGACAGAAACATATCGGGATCCAGTTTGCGACGACGAACTTCTCGAAGCGTGAAGATAAGCCCCGTCACAAACCCAGCCGCGACAAGCGTTCCCCACGTCTGGAGTGCCACAGGACCAAGCTGAAACGTTGTGAGTTGGATGTAGGGAATCATGGCTTTGAAAGAGTAGCTTCACGGAAAAACATGGAAGCCGTCAAGAGAGCAACGGGTGAACGGTCATCTGTAAGCACCCGCCGAGATCCATCGTAGCGGATTGGACGCGCGGAGACGACGGAGGACCGAAATCCCTCTAATTCAACGGGAAGGGAGGCAGTTTGAGCTTGGCTGGGATCAAACGTAGAAGACTCAGCAGAAGCAAAAAGAAAGACATTAGCATATCCTGGAACGGACGCAGCAAAAACGGAAGGAAACGTCACAGCAAGGGTATTTTCAATCGCCAAAAGCAATGGCGTGTCAGAGGAAAGCGTAACGACGTTCATCGCAACCATTCCTCCTGGTTTGAGATGTGTCTGAATCGTTTCAAAAAACTCACGTGTCGCAAGCTCAGGAGGAATCGTTGATTCGTTTTGAAATGCATCAACAAAGATATAGTCGTAGGATTTATCCGTTCTACGTAGATAAGAACGTCCATCTTCAATGGTGACGGAGAGCGAAGGAATGTCATCAAGAGAAAAATGTTTTCGAGCCAACCGAGACACAAGCGGATCGACCTCAACCCCATCAATGGCTAATACATGCGTTCTGCCAACAGTAGCATCGAGAGTGCGCGCAATCGAACCACCAGCCACACCAATCAACAACACATCTATAGGCGAACCTGCAGGATGTTGATGAAGACGTGACAATGGCAGGAGTGGGAAAAAATCTGTGTAGGTCCCATTATAGGGAGAACCAGGACGAAGAATGGACTGGGCACCCAGTCCTTCATTTGTTTGCATTCTGATAGAGCCATCGTCTGCACGAAAAACACGCACATATTGAAGAAACGATTCTCCTTCTTCGATCGTTCCAGCGTGTGTAGAAATAGGAGAGAGGAGCGGCAATGCAAACATCACCAGTGCGACGACAACGGCAATGCCTCCACTCTTTACAAAGGGAGAATGTGCTAAACCTACAAAAGCTGAGATCACTAAGAGACCGCCGGCCAGTAAGAACGTTCCACGCGTCCCGATCAACGGAAGTAAAACAAGGGGACCTAGAAACACGCCCAAGACACTTCCAATCGTTGAAAACGCAAAAACGCGACCCGTGATACGTCCCGCTTGGTCAGGCGCACTCGCACGTTGTAGATGTGCAATCACGAAGGGAGAGGTCATCGCTAATAAGGCCATCGGAAGGGCAAACAGAAGGAGCATCGCCGTAAAGACGGCTAGCACCGTCTGCAAAGAAGCCTGACCTCCGATCAAATCCGCCAAGGATCCTGCCACAAAAAGAGCTTTTGCAAAAAACGGAACCAGTGCGAGCAATGCACCTCCCAGAGCAACCGCGTACAACAGCGGTCGAAGATTTTTTGATCGATCCGCGAGTCGCCCACCCGCCGCGTATCCCACTGCCAGAGCCGCAAGAAAAACACCAATCACGCACGTCCAGACAATGAGGGATGTTCCGAACGCGGGCGCCAGCACCGGTGTCGCAGATAATTCCGCAGCCGTAATAACGGTCCCAACCAGGAACGCGAGAAACAAGATTCTCAGACGAGGTACCACCAAAGAAACATCAACCATAGATCAGAGACATTCTTAGGAAGGTCCCGTGGTCGTGTAGAGAATCCGCATCGAACGGAATGCCAAGTCGGTTGGATCTGACATATCTAGATACACCTGGTAAACGTAATCTTCCGTATCAATCACGGGCGATGTGATAGTGCTCGATGTGACCGTGACAAACGAAGAAGATTCGTTCCAAGCAGAATCAGAGTAAATATTCACCATCTGCGTTGCGTTTGTACTTGAGGAACAGCCAGGAGTACTCACCGTCCGCGCCACACGACATAAAATGACCCACACCGCTTCACCGCTATCGGTATTATTGTCTTTTGCTGTGACTTCAACACTCGTCACCGTTGCTCCGTTTGGAAGGTTCGGATTGCCGTAGAAGATGATGCCTTCTTCATCCATTGGAACAAGGTCTCCACCTTCCATCGTGTAGCCGTCATCGGTATGCGAATTCACAAAATCCCCACCTATCAGAACCGTCTCGAGAGTAAGGGCATCCCACGCAGGCGCGTCCTGAACGACATACCGATCATTCGCCTGTGTTTTTGTGTAGTAACGACTATTCGCCTGTGTTTTAGTGTAGTAACGACTATTCGACTGAGTCGTTGTGTAGCTATCACCTGTATCCGCTTTATCATCTAATTTGTCATCCGTTTGAGACTTTGTGTACAGATTCGAAGCCGTCACACTTCCTGTCACTTTCAAATCATCCTGCACGCGAACAGGCTTACCAGTTGCTCCGTTAAAGACGACACCGTCAACACGTAGATCGTCCCCAATGGTAACAGGATTGCCATTTCCGTCCGTATCCGTAGTGATGTTCACAAGCGTTCCATTGAAGAACGTCACACCACCTGTCCCTGCATCTCCAACAGTGAGTGAATTTACTTTCAACCCACCATCGAGATCAAAGAGGTCACCTGTTGCACCTCCGAGGCGCGCAGCGACATCGGACTTCGTCACCGCATATGCTCCTGTAACAAGAAGAAGGCCCGCGATAACACCCACACTAATAGACTGTTTCAAAGGAAGGTGCATAGAAAGCGTGTGACGGAAAAGAATGATGAAAAAAGATGAGTGTTAGTGTGTGTACACGATGGCAGAAGGCTGCCGACCCGCCAATGCATCAATCACATTTTGAGCTGCGAGCTTCGCCATTTCTGCACGCGCTTCGTACGTCGCACTGGCAATGTGAGGTGTCAGAATGACATTTGGAAGTTTTGCTAAACCAGGTGCGAGCTTGGGTTCGAACTCAAACACATCGAGTCCAGCACCAGCAATCTGCTTTTTTCTTAACGCGTGGACAAGAGCA
>CAYJMK010000071.1:0-4927 GCA_964371425.1 uncultured Candidatus Saccharibacteria bacterium | reverse complement strand
GTAGAGATTCCCCGGCAAAATCGCGAAGGGGAATCGTGAAAGACCACCAACCTGTGAAAACCCAGGAAGGAATTCACTCAGAAAGAAGTGTCGAAGATTCGACGTGTCATGATTCACCACTAAAAGCGGTTGACCACGGAAGACATGACGCAGGAGCGTGCCATGCGTGACATACAGACTCATCGCGTGTGCTCCCGCTGCAAAACGTTCCTCAGCAGACAAATGTCGGCCTCGGAACTTCTCACTCAGAGTTGCTCGTTCGAATGCGAACATCTGGAACGCCCCACGAAACGCGTCATCCGTTTCTGCACGACACAGAATCGCGGAAGTGACTTCTTCTTGATGTCGAAGATACGGGATGTGTCGCGAACCATAGAATGACGTGAACGTCTCTACGGAAGCGATCTCACCGACCTCTGCCGCAATAGCCTGCACCGAAACTTCACAGCGGTGCAGATACGTCGTCCGATTCTCCGCCACTCTCAGAAGGAACTCCTGCATCGCATCGACCGTTTCCGGTAGATCAGCCAGCAGAATGTTCCAGCGTGGCGTCAATCCGAGCGCACGCAATCCCTCCAGCAGTGAGGGAACACCACTCAGATGCAGACGAGCCGTCAAACTAATGCCTTCTCCGAGCAGGCCACGAAATGTATAGACACCGTTCTCGGATGGATAATCCGGACAAACGGTTGAGAGAACCGTGACATCTCCACGGAATCGTTGAACCGTTTTGAGATCCCGTGCACTGATGAGCGCATTGCCGAACCGTACATAATCTTTCAAATTCACCGACATAGATCCTCCTCTGAAAAAAGAACGAAACGAAACGGACCGAATGCGTTGCATCCGGTCCGGGAGGGGTCGTCTCTTCCTTAAAGCCAGCAATCACGCAGGCAGAGAAGACGGCAGCCTCTTCAGAATCCGATGCAACGCGCTGGATGGATCTCGTAATTCGCGGGCACCACGGGTCACCGTGGCGATACCAACCCCTAACTCTTCCGCAACACGACGATGTGTCCATCCAAGGCTCAAGCACTGGATAATGCGCCAACGCATGGCAAATTCATCCACTTCCGCCGGCGTGAAAAGATCCGCGAGCAAACGTTCCATCTGTCCGTGCTGATGTGCGGCAATCGTAAAAACCGAAGCAAGCTGACGACGCTCAGCAACGGAAGCCCGCGGATGTGCGGTTCGTACACGCGTCTGATGGAGAGAAGATGAAGTTGAAGGCTTCATAGAAGTACTTGTTGTACTAGTACGCTAGTTCATGTTGAAGAAGGCGTCAAGTCATCCTGTCCACTTAGGTCTCAAAGGAGGAGTCTTTATTTGTTATGCCGATAAAAAGAAACCCCTCTTTGCTGAGAGTATTCATCTCGAAGATGAAGATAAAGAGGGGTTTCTTTTTGTCGGCTAGAGGGATTACTCTTCTCGTTTGAGCACCGCCAAGAACGCTTCCTGCGGGATCTCCACCTTCCCCATTGCTGCCATACGCTTCTTTCCCTTCTTCTGTTTCTCGAGCAGTTTTCGCTTTCGCGTGACGTCTCCACCGTACAATTTAGCGGTCACATCCTTACGCATCGCCCGAATCGTTTCACGCGCAATCACCTTGCCACCAATCGCCGCCTGCAGCGGCACCGCGAAGTTCTGAGGAGGAATCACATCTTTCAGTTTCGCCACAATCCGGCGCCCCTCACTCTCCGCTTCGGACCGTGGCACCAGACGTGAAAAAGCAGAGACGCGATCCCCTGCCACTAAAATATCGAGCTTCGCCAGATCCTCTTCGCGTTCGCCAAGAAACGCATACGAAAGCGAACCGTACCCCTGTGTCACGCTTTTCAAACGATCAAAAAAATCGGTAATCAACGAAGCCAACGGAATTTCAAAATACAAAATGGCACGCGTCTGCTGAAGATATTCGGTGGTTTTATACACGCCACGATACCGGGGAAGCAGCTCCATCACAGAACCCACGTACGTGCTCGGCACAATCACCTCCCCTTGCATCCACGGTTCTTTGATCCCAGCCACCGCAGAAAGGTCCGGCAGATGTTCTGCATTGTAAATCCGCCGCTCACTGCCATCACGCATCATGACCACATACGACACACTCGGTGTCGTCAAAATCAGATCGAGGTCGAACTCACGGTCTAACCGTTCATTCACGATCTCCATGTGCAACATTCCCAAGAAGCCACAGCGGAATCCACGACCCAACGCTGGTGCTGATTCTGGCTCAAAAGACAACGCAGCATCGTTGAGCTGGAGTTTCCCTAACGCATCGCGCAAATCGAAATACGCATCAGCCGTAGTTGGATACAACGAAGCAAACACCATCGGCAACACAGGTCGATAGCCGGGCAACGCAGGAACACCTTCCGAACCAGAAATGGTGTCGCCCACCCGACATTCACGGACATCTTTCAAACCGGTCGCCACGTACCCAACATCACCAGCAAAGAGCGTGTCTTGTTTGACACGTTTTGGCTTAAACACGCCAACTTCCAAGACATCAAGCACAGCCTTCGTCGCTAAAAACGAAGCCGGTTGTCCACGTTTTAGTTCACCAGAAAACACACGAATGTGCGCAATCACTCCCATGTAGTCGTCATACACGGAGTCGAATACGAGTGCCTGTAACCCTGGAGCGTGGGAATCTGTTGGCGCTGGGATCCGTTCAACCGCCGCCTCCAAAACAGTCGCGACCCCTTCACCCGTCTTGGCAGAAATCTTCAAGATGTCATCTTCGGTACACCCAACAATCCCCATGATTTCTGCCGCCACACGTGGCACATCTGCGGATGGAAGATCGATTTTGTTGATGATCGGAACAATCTCTAATCCTGCATCCACTGCCAGATACAAGTTCGCCAAGGTCTGAGCTTGAATGCCCTGCGTTGCATCCACCACCAACAGCGCACCTTCACACGCTTGCAGAGACCGAGAAACTTCATACGAGAAGTCCACGTGGCCAGGCGTATCAATCAGGTTAAGCAGATACTCCTGACCATCTTTTGGAGAGGTGTAATGCATCGTCACGGGTTGCATTTTGATGGTAATACCCTTCTCACGCTCCAAATCCATCGAATCCAACACCTGCGCTTTCATCTCTCGTTTAGAAATCGTGCCGGTCAATTCCAAAAGACGGTCGGCCAGCGTGGATTTTCCGTGGTCGATATGGGCAATAATGCAGAAATTGCGGATGTTGGCAGCCATAGGGGTTCGAATGCATAGTGTTACGGGAAGAAGCTGAATACGCAAGAAGAGGTCACGGCGAGCCGTGAAACACAATCTCAGTGATCAACCCTAAACGCGCCGCGGTCCGAACGAGAGTTTTTTGCGAAGAATCTCAATCAGATTCCGAAATGCCTCTAACTTCAGCAACCAAGCAGATAGCCCATAAAGCACACCGCCCACCCCAAGCGCTGCCAGTGCCTGAATGAGAAGTCCTACGGTTCGAGTCGTGTCCAAAACAGTTTCGCTCCATGCAAGCGTGGCCGCACCAGTCAGAACCGCAATCACCGTACAGACCAGAATAGAAGATACACTTCGAATCAAGCGACGATCGTCCAAATCTCCTACACGCACACGCAACCAGACAAACAAAACAAGAAGATTGAGAAGCGTACCAAGGGTGAAGGCCAAACCCAATCCTGCAACCCCGAATATAGGAACCAACGCAAACGAGAGTCCAATATTCCAAAGGAGGGCGAAGATAGAAACAATCATCGGGGTTCGTGTGTCTTGAAGCGCATAAAACGCACGCGCGACCAATGGAAGGAGCCCTTGCGCGAACAAGGAAAGAGCCAAAAATCCAAGCGTCCGTGAAGTCAGAAGCGTGTCTTGCCAATCAAACGCACCAGAACCGATCACTAAACGCACAACATGTTCTTGCAAGAGAAAAAGAAACGCAGAAGCCGGCACGAGCCAAAAAAGAATCTGTGAACACGTACGAGCAAATGCCTGACGAAACGTGCGCTCATCATTGCGCGAAGCAGCTTCGGCTAATAACGGAAAGGCTGCAACAGCGAAGGAAAATCCAAAGACGCCAAGGGGAAACGACTGGAGATTATTAGCAAACGTAAACTGGGTCAGAGAGCCATGTTCCAGACGTGTCGCCCAAAATGCGATGACGAGTAGGTTGATCTGTGTCACCGCCATCCCAAGCGTCCGCGGGAGCAACAGTTTCTAAATACGCCGCAAACCTTCGTGAAAAAATTCGAAGGCAGGTACAAATGAAAACCCAAGTCGGTTTGCAGATGGTGCTTGGACCAACAAATGGAGCAACGAACCCACCACAACGCCCCAAGCAACTCCAGCAATGCCCATCGACGGTGTCAGGAAAAGAATACCCGCGACAATTCCGATGTTATAAACGATAGGTGCAGCAGAGGTCGCGACAAATCGGCGAAAACTATTCAAAATGCCGGTCAAAATATTCGAGAGACCGAAGAAAAACGGAGCAAGCAACATGATGCGTAACAAATACACCAGCAGGTCACGCTGTTCTCCTACCCAGTCAGAGGCCACAAAATAAGAGAGCGGTCGCGCAAAAATAAACATGAAAACACACAGAACGGAGAGCGCGATGAATGCCACCGTAAAGAGCGAACGAGCCAACACAAACGCTTCAGCCCGCTTGCCCTTTCCCAGATAATCGGCGAAAACGGGCAAAAAGGCCGAAGAAAGAGCTCCTAAGACAAGCAAGTTAAAGAGCAAATCCGGCAAACGAAACGCTGCGTTGTATGCATACAACTCAAAACCAGCGCCAAATTGTCCAGCCAACAAACGGTCGCGCGCTAACCCGAGAAGGCGCGATGCAATCGACGAAACGCCCAAAATGAAAGCACCCGACAGCAAGCTGGCAGGACCACGATCGCGGAAAAGAGAGCGGAGGGACGTACGCATGGATGGTTTGAGCAATAAAGGA
>CAYJMK010000070.1:0-4934 GCA_964371425.1 uncultured Candidatus Saccharibacteria bacterium | reverse complement strand
AGCTGCAATCGAAATCGCAGAAAGCCCTAATGCCCAGAACGCACCACGCGCCCCCGCTTCCGTTTCCGTTCTGAATGCATCGATAAAGACGATGAGAAACAATAACGGCTCCAAAACGTACGCCCGCCACAGTCCCAACGCAGCTCGTAGATCCGGCGCAACAAACATCGCTACGATACTCGCGAAAAAAAACAAAACGATAGGAAAAAGAAATCCTGAGTGATGCAAGACGCGACCAATCATTGTAAAACGCTCACGTATGGATCCGGCAGCACCATTCCGTTGGAAAATCACGCGTAAGAACCAGGCTGCAAAAACGATCAATAGCAGAACTTCCAAAACCGTTGTAGGTAACTGAGCGACCTCAAACCGCCACAGATACGAAGGCAGCAAAGCTAACACCATCAACACGCCCCAACGCGGACGCGCGAGTGTGATCAAGAAGAACGCAGCGAAGAACAAAATGGCAAGAACCGTTGTCACAGACGGAAGAATAGCATTTCGTCTCGTGACTGTGCGCTTTGTACAACCAAGCACGACAGAAAAGAAGATGGAGAGGGAGGGAGGATGAGGAGGGGAGGCCTTCTAAGGAAGCTGCGGAGGCAATGGCGGCTTGGTCCGAGCCGTCTTCGGCGAGGCGCCATTGCCGAGGTGCAGGCGCGGCCCGCCGCAGGAGCGGGCCGATAGCCGGTTCCGAAGAAGGCCTCCCCTCCTCATCCTCCATCCCTCTCTCTACATCTTCTACTCCGGCACATGAAACACCAAAATCGATCCGCCGATCACCACCTCCGGTTTGTACGCTTCGAGCCAACGGTAATCCTGTTCCCCACAGCATTGTGCGTACCAACGACTGTTTTGGAAAAACGTAGCAGAGACGGCAATCCAACCGGTTGTTGGACCATTGCTCGCATGCCACTCAACATACCGATCCCCGAGTTCGTGAGCCGGCAACCCGCCGCCGAAGTAATCGACCTGGATCCGATCAATCTTTTTCTCTTCGACATACGCCGCTAAACGACCCAAATCCTGGCCCCAATCCAGATTCGAATCGGTTGTGTGCCGGTACGCTTGATCGAGCGGAATGACTTCGTTGAAATACGATAAGAAATGCGGATACGCCAAGACCGTACCAACGACATACCACACACCAAACAGCCCAACAGCAATTTTCCGACGCAACCGCGCGCCCCGAACAAATTCCACGACATATTTTGCTACCAACAAAGACAGAAACGGGTAAAGCGGCAAAATATGGCGCAACCCAATATTCAGATTGCCTGCAATCCCAATCACGAAAAAGAGCAGAATCGCACCAAGCATCATTCCTTCTGCAAGATACACATGCGATGCAGAAACCAGCGATGTCCGCCAAGCAACAAACAATTGCCTCGTGCCCCCTTTACGCAAATGTGCCTGCGGAATAACACGTTGACGAAATCCACGAAACATCAAAACGAGCGTCAAAACACTCCCCACCAAGAGAGGAATCGGCGTCTTCATCAAAAACGAAATCGGATAGAACCACCAAAACGATTGATTTGTTACTTCCCCTAGGAAGTAGGTCGTGTTTCCACCCTTCACACGAGTAAAAACCATCAAAACACCGAGCAGATAGTGCCCAACCGGTTTTGTGAAGTTGTTCTGTGCCAAACCATGAAGGAACGTTCGGACCCCGTTAAACTCCACAGCTGGCAAACTCGCATCGATCAAACGGTCTGCAACAGTAGTCGGCATATTCCAGATGAAGGGTGCATACGCAATCCAGGTCAGAAGCATCCCTCCCAAGAAAACAATCGCTAAAGATCCAAACAACACCCATCCACGCTGCACCCATGGCCTTTTAAAACGATCCGTAAACGGAAAACGGGGAAACGTGACAGGGCCGCGCCACATCAACCAAAGCACGGCGGTCAGAAGCCCAAGGTACGGAAAGAGTAAAACATTCGAAAATTTCGCAAGCTGCGCAGCGGCAAACGCAAGCATCGCCCAAAGAAGCAGCTTCCAAGAAGGTGCCTTCAAGAATCGCCAATACGCATATAACACAATCAAAAACGTCGCCGCGACCCCAAGGTCTGTGGTCACATAACGAGCATGTGCCAATAAGTTGGGACAGAATGCTGCGAGTCCAAGCGCCACAAACGCCGTCTTATCACCCCACAGACGCCGTGCCCAGTCGAAGACAAAGAACAACAATACAACAAACGACAAGAGGATGGGCATGCGCGCATAAAACAAGATCTGTGCAGGATCATTCCCTCGTTCGTACAAAAACTTCCATCCAGATTCCCACTGACCGTTCGGCAAATCACGCCAATCTGGCAAATCGTATGGGAACGTGAGATGCAAAAACGCCAACGGCATCCCCGCCAAAACCTTCATGAGTGGTGGATGCTCCGGATTCAGCCGGTAATCCCCATCAATCACATACGTGTAGCCCGCCGGAATATGCGCGATCTCATCTACAATCGCCGTATCCCCACGCATCGAAAACAACCCCAACAAAAACGATGTCAGAATAATGGCACCAGCCACGAGTTTCTTTTTCCACGAAAGCGTTGGGAGAACATCGGAAGGCATAGCAGGACGATACGAGATGAAAGGTGAGTGAACGTCTTCCCTTTCGTCCTCTCCTGTTCGATACCAGCAATCTCACCGGAGAGGACGAAAGGGAAGACGTCGTCTATGTTTTGGCAACAGTGGATGCCTTCTGAACAAGGACCTGCTGCACTGCCAAAATCATCCCGACGGCAAACCAAATATGCAGAATAAACAAAATTGAAAAGGTTTGATACTGAACCAAAATACCAAACAACGCAGCGAGGAAAGCAAACAACAACAACCGCAACGCTGGATCTTTACCTTCGCGCAAAGACCGCACACTCGAGAGAACAAGCGTGACAATGATTGCTAAGAACGCAAGAAGTCCTGGCACACCCATCTCCGCCAACAACTCTAAGTACTCATTATTCACGATCAACCATCCCCCTTCCGGCTGTGTCCACGGCGTAGAAGCGACCGCTGGACCAAAATTTCCGATCCCCACACCTAACCATGGATGATCTAAGAACAAACGACCCGCTTGATCGTACGTAGAGAATCGTTCTAAAGCTCCAACACCTTCTGTAAATGTCGTTGCCTGTTCAACAAACGCTGTCACGTTTTTTTCTTTCCCGGTGAGTAACAACGCGCCATATGCTCCACCAAGCGCTGTCGCTCCAGCAGCGGCTAACAAGAGAATACGTCGCCAATGCACGCCATCTAAAACCCAAACCCCAAAGACAAGCGATGCCAAGGCACCAGCTGCTAAGAATCCCCCTCGTGAAAGAGTCAGGACAAGCGCGAGAAGCATCATCATCAACAAGGGAAACGCATACAACGGCCGCAAAAATGGGCGTCCGCGTGACGGACGCCGAAACAAGAACGAAACCAAAACAATCGCTAATGGAATCAGAAGATAATTCGCAAAATAGAGTGGCTCGAGTGCTGTGGACTGTACACGTGGAAACCCAAAGACATCTTTTGTGTATTTCTCACGCAAACCTGTGATCTCGGGGGGTAATCCCAGCATGTCACCCGCAAATTGATACAACCCAAACGCAGACGTCAGTGCAGCGGAAAGCAATAACAGCGAAACCACCTTCCGAATATCTGCAGGGGTTCGCAACACATTTGGCAACAATAACGGCAGCATCATGACAAACACCGTGAATACAAGGACAAGAATGCCGCGCATCAGATTTTCCGCTTGCGTCAGAGAAAGCACCGCGATGGCAAGAAACAACACCATCGGAACATAGGTTGGCAGATGCATACGAAGACGTTCTCGACGGAAGAGCAAAGCCATCACCCATCCAAGAAGTGCCGCTAACAACACAACCTGACTCGCTCGAATCGTAATGCCCCCAAGATCGACAGAGCCAATACGTTCAAAGGGCAATAAGAAAGCAATCACATACACGCCGATCTTCGGGTGCCATAACGAAGCGAGCAAAATGCCGCAGAACACGATCGCTCCTAAAACAAGAGGGACTCCGAGCCAACCGAGAAACACCACCGCAATAGCTGCACCGAGGATGGCGAGCAGGCTTGTTGCAAGAGCGAAAGGAAGAAACGCGCGAAAAGAGGCTCCTACGAGAACGGATGAAAGAGAAAAGTGCATCGTTTTTTTGATCACACCCTCAACACATTCAGCAGAGGCCTTCCAGGAAAACGTCTGCGCTTGCTCCCGCCCAGCCGTGGATAACCGAGCGCGCAACCCCGCGTCGTCCATCAATTTTTCTAATCCCGCAGAGATCGCAGGAACATCCAGCGGATCCACAAGCAATCCCGCTCCCCCAGCAACTTCCGGCAGGGACGAAGTATTCGATGTCAGAACAGGAACACCAGCTATCATCGCCTCTAAAACTGTCATCCCAAATCCTTCATACAGAGAAGGAAACGCAAACGCGAGTGCTCCCGCATACAACGCAGGCATCTCTCCAGAAGAAACATACCCAAGGAATCGTACATAACTTGTGACACCGAACCGCGCAGGAGCGTCCAGAATTTCCTGAGCGTGCCAACCTGTTTTCCCCACGATCACCAACGGGGGCACACCCTCAGGACGCCGCTGTCGCAAACGGGCATAAGCCTCGATCAATCGCTCAACATTTTTCCGCGGTTCTAGTGTCGAGACGAACAAGAAGTAGGATTGTGTTTCCAAATCGTATCGAGCCAATATCTTCGCGAGCTGTGCAGCATCCAAAACGACGGAAGGAGACCCACACGCGGGCGTTGCAACAGCAAACCGATCGGCAGGAAGACCAAATCGCTTCATCACATCCCGCATCGTAGCTTCAGAAACGGTCAAAATATGTCGAGCACGCCGGTCCGCACACGGACGCGTCCTTCGCTGAATCCATGTGGCCTTGGCTTGATGTGGCGATGAAGCTTGG
>CAYJMK010000069.1:0-4954 GCA_964371425.1 uncultured Candidatus Saccharibacteria bacterium | reverse complement strand
GCCGGACCAGACGCCACCAGGGACACCGAATGAGAACGGAAACGGACAGCAACCGAGCTTACCGGATCGTCTGATTGGAGGAATTAAGAAAGGGATTGATGCGATCTTCGGAAAGAAAGAAAAGGAGACAGCACCGAACGGAAAAGAAAACACAAAAGATCCATCTACGGGGAATGGACAGACGCAAAGAGACCCCACATCAGCAGGATCTCAAAACCCGAAAGACAGCAAGAAGAGTCCAGAACAAAGCACGCCAATCGAAAGAATCGTGCGTACCGTGATTCCTGGGATGGCGAACGCGGGATTCAAACTGTTTCTCGCAGAAGCGAGTCTTGCGGCGCTGGTAATCGCTGCTGCAAACCTCGGATTTGCTTCACAAGGGTTGGTCTCCTACGTGCGATTCTTACTGCAGTTAATGACGGAACCTTTCCGTCTGCTTGCGGGTCATCGTAAACGTCGTTGGGGGGTGGTCTTTGATGCACAGACAGGGAAGCCAATCGACCTCGTGCTTGTTCGGTTGTTTGATGCATCGTCAGGTCGTCTCTTACAGACGAACGTCTCCGACCATCTAGGGCGATACTTATTCTTGGTCCCAGAAACAGGTTCCTACCGACTGACAGCTACGCGCAAATCGTATGTATTCCCGCCTGAACATGTGTTGCCAGCACGGCCAGGACTCTACCAAGGTGGTGTGATTGCACAGGACGGCAATATCTCGGTAACGCCCACGCCTGTTGTCGAATCAAAAGAGGCAGAGGCATCTGTGATCCGCTTGGACATTCCCATGTCCCAAACAGAAGGAGAGATCTTCCTCACAGGGAGTCGAAAACCTGTGCGTACGCAATTCACTTCTCTCACAGCGTTTGCACAAGCACGAAGGGATGAACGAGCCTTTGAAGACCGTAAGATGCGGCGAGCACATCAATGGCGCCGATTCGCACTCATGCTTTCTTTCTTAGGACCTCTCACAGGCATCGTCACATTTGTTCTGCAACCGAGTTGGTTCACAGGAATCCTCTTATTGCTGCACGTCTTGCTCTTCCTTCTGTTCCGTCGGCTCGCGGTGGCAGCAGCACGAAAGCCATGGGGTCGCGTTCTAGACTTAGGAGAAGGGAAACAGCTGGCTGGTGCCGTCGTCCGCTTGTTCGATGAAAAATACGGCAAGTTGCTTTTGGTAAAAGTCACAGGTCAAGACGGACGCTACGCATTCCTGACAGGAAGTGGTCGATACCAACTTCATGCCAGCAAAGAGCAATATCTCTTCCCAGATGGTGCAACAGCGGTCGGGGGTGGGTCAGCAGGAGAGGTCAGCAAAGATCTCGGGATGCGTCGCGAAGCATAACGGAACACATCATGAAGCCGATGCATTCCGACCAACGCTTAGCCGTTCTGCTCGTACTAGATGGGTGGGGACTTGCGGTACGACGAGAAGGCAACGCCATCGCACAAGCGAACATCCCAACAATGACGAAACTCTTTAGTGAAGGGCCGCACGCGGTGTTGTCTGCATCTGGAGAAAGTGTAGGGCTGCCGCACGGCCTGATGGGGAACTCTGAAGTCGGTCACCTGCATTTAGGTGCGGGTCGTGTGGTGCCTCAAGACTTGGTGCGCATCAACGAAGCGATTACCAATGGGACGTTCTTTCATAACCCTGTCTTTATTTCGGCCATTCATCACGCACGGAGTAACGGTACACGATTGCATGTCATGGGTCTGCTCTCACACGGAGGAGTGCATTCGGAAGCTGCACATCTTTACGCGCTTCTTCAACTGATTCAACAGCAAGGATTCGACAAAGACGTCTACCTCCATATCTTCACAGATGGACGTGATACCGCTCCGCAGTCGGCAAAAGGACTCATGAACGAACTTGTCCGGTACACAACAGACCTCGGTGTTGGAAAGATTGCCACCATTGCGGGACGGCATTACGCCATGGATCGTGCGCATAACTGGGAACGTGTGCAGAAAGTCTACGAAGCGGTGGTAGAAGGAAAAGGTCTGCAAGCGCACGATGCAGAACATGTGATCGACGCAGCGTACAAAGAAGGACAGACAGACCAAACGATTCTGCCGACGGTGCTTGTTGATGAAAACGGAAAACCAGTTGCAACCATGGAAGACCGAGACGTCGTCATCTTCTTCAACCTTCGGTCCGACCGTGCGCGTCAGCTTACAAAGCCATTCGTTTTGACAGAATTTCCATTCTTTGAGCGCAAAAAAGTCCTGCATGACCTCTATTTTGTGGGGATGACAAACTTTGGAGATGACTTGCCCATGTCGATCGCATTCCCAGCCGACTACGTCAAAAATGCGCTTCCAGAAACACTCGCACGCGCGCATAATGTTGAGCAATACTATGTTGCAGAGGAAGAAAAATACGCGCAGGTGGCCTATTTCTTCCACGGAGGTTCTTCTATTCCCTACGCAAACGAAAAAAAATGCATGGTTGATTCGCTCGGCATTGCGTCCTATATCGATCAGCCAGAGATGTCGACAAAATCCGTTGCAGATGCAGTCATTCAAGAGGTCGAGCATGCAGAGAAAAACTTCTTTGCGCTCGCAAACTTTGCGAATGCAGATGTGTTAGCGCATACGGGAGATTTTGCAGCGACCGTGAAAGGGATCGAAGCGGTGGATGCGCAGGTCGCACGTGTGCTCGCCGCCGTTCAGAAACGTGGGGGGAGTTTGGTGGTAACAGCGGATCATGGCCACGCAGAAGAAATGCTCGATGCGGAAACCGGAAATCCACGTACAGCGCATACATCTCATCCCGTTCCCTGTGCCATTGTGACCGATCGGAGACTCCCAAAACGCCTTCCAGAAGGAGGGCTCGCAAATGTTGCGCCAACTATTCTTGATCTTCTTGGAATCGAAAAACCAGCAGAGATGACAGAAGAGAGTCTCTTACCTCCCGCGTCATCTGTTGCGTAACGTGTATGCCACTTTTTACAAAAATCTACACACGTCTTTTCCCAGAATGCGCCGCGAACGGGCTTCGTCCCTACGAATGTCCGGGCATGGTGTTCGTGTTTTTGGGGATTCTCGACATGGTGCTCATGGTCGGAACCTTCTTCCTTGGGCGAAGAATTGCCAGCGATGAACTCGTGTTGGGGATCATCTTTACGCTCACAGTGATTATTCTCCTGGTGTCCTACAGCGTGAGTAGTGGGTTGCGGCGCATTGCTCAAGCAAGGCGTTCACTCGAAGATGAGCGACGAAAAGTTGCGACCATTGTCGAAGAGCTCACAGACGGCCTCCTTTTCCTTTCAACGGAATGTCGTATTCAACTCGTGAATCGGAAGGCAGAAGAACTCCTTGGGATTGATGAAAAACGTACGGTGGGACGTCCACGGGGAGAACAGTTGTACCAAGAATATCCAGTGCTACGGGACATTCTGGCTTGGTGTCCGACACTGAACGACTTAGAAAAAAATGCATCGCTCGAAGTCGCGGAAATCAACATGGAAATTCCTGTCCATCGAACACTCCGTGTCACCACAGCAGGGATTAAGACAGCTGCTGGCGAAGTCATTGGTTTCATCAAGGTGGTGCATGACATGTCGCGTGAGAAGGAATTAGATGAGATGAAATCAGAATTTCTCGCGGTGACCTCTCACCAGTTGCGCACACCGCTGTCATCTGTGCGCTGGCTGATCGAACTGCTTCTGAAAAAACGGCTTGGATCACTTCCAAAAGAACAACACGAGGTACTCCAGAAAATGGAAGAGATGAACCTTCGGATGATTGCACTTGTTGATGATCTGCTGGGGGCGACGCGCATCGAACAGGGACAAATGGAATATCAATTTACACGCTGCCGTATTGATGAGATCGTACGGGCGCTTGCGGATGAAATTGAACCACAAGTGAAGGCACGAAATCTCCACTTGAGCGTCGAAATAGCGAAGGATCTTCCAGAAATCAATGGAGATGCAAACAAACTACGTCTCGTGGTGCAAAATCTCATAGAAAATGCCCTTCACTACACACCAAAAGGTCGTGTCACTGTGCGTGTCAAGTCAGCAGAAACAGAAAAGGGGATCCTGATTGAAGTCGAAGACACTGGGAGTGGACTAGAGGAGGAAGAACGGAATAAAATATTTACCAAGTTCTACCGTGGCCCACGGGCGCGGAAGCTTGAACCGGAAGGAACAGGACTCGGTCTCTACCTCGTCAGTAATATTGTGCAGAAACATCATGGTCGACTGACGGTCGATTCCAAAAAAGGGGAGGGGAGCACCTTCCGCGTCATCCTGCCACAAATTCCTTCTCATTCATCAGACCTATGACAGATACTCCAAAAAAACATGTGCTCGTCGTTGAAGACGAATCAGCTCTCCTCTTTGCGCTCAAAGCGGAGCTGACCCACGCAGGCTATGAAGTCGATGCAGCCCTCTCCGGCGAGGAAGGCTTGAACAAAGCAAAGTCCGAGAAACCAGCGGTGATCATTCTCGACCTCCTCCTTCCAGGCATGGGAGGGTTCGACGTCTTAGGAAAGCTCAAAGAAGATACAGAAACCAAAACGATTCCAGTCCTGATCGTCAGTAACCTAGCTGGCAGCGAGAACGTAAAAAAAGGAAAAGCGATGGGAGCGGTCGATTACATTGTGAAAACGGAATATAGCCTGGAACGTGTTGTGGGGCGGATTAAGGACGCGATTAACGCTGCAGCATCATGAAATCTTTCGCCGTCGTAGGGGCTGTCTGTGCAATCGTCGGTTTCTTGTCTGTGGCATCCGCTGCGGAAGCAAAAGTCGTCATTCAAGGTGACCTTCAAGCAGCGGCAACCGATGCGGACACCACACTCTCAGGAAAGGCAGACGAATTTGCTGGGCTCGTTGGAGACGAATGGGGAGTCATTAAGCAATTCTTGGTAGCCGATCCAGAGCGATACAACGGCATTCGGACGGAAGACAACAACTTCATCTTTGAGATGAATGAAAACATTCTCA
>CAYJMK010000068.1:0-5066 GCA_964371425.1 uncultured Candidatus Saccharibacteria bacterium | reverse complement strand
TAGGAAAAGAAGATCAAGAGAATATCGAGTTTACGCGCGCCCACCGCACGGAACACACCAATCTCACGTCGGCTATCAGAAACAATCTTCGCAAGGGTCGTCCAAACGGAGATGGCGGACAGGAGCAGAAGAACACCTCCAACGGTCAACCCAGCCCGCTGCGCAATTTTGGTAAATTCCTCAAACGCTTCGTACTGACCAAGAATAGGAAGGAAGTTGAACGCAGTGCTGTCCTGACGAGAAGCTTCGTCAGCAAACACATCGCGCGCCTTCTTGTCTTTGAATTCAATAATATAAGATGACGGAATAAAGGACTTCGCCAACTCCGGATATTTCTGCAACGCCCATGGCGGAATCAGGAACGATTGACCAGAAATAAAGTCGCTAGAGAAATCGATAAAACTCGAACGCGCAAATCCAACCACCACAAATTCTTGCGGCAATCGCGCCGCCACCAGCTGATCTGCCGTTGGTTCAGGAACAGGAATCATGCCCGTTTCGTCTTGGAGAAGTTGTTGTTGCGATCCATCCGGATTCACAGCAAAGGACTTTCCATCAGGAGACGTAACGGTCGACGGAAGTCGAGAAGAACGAACCAAATGTACCGTTTTCCCCACGAATTGATTCTTTGCTTCCTGCCATTTGTCGTAGGCATCCTTTTTTCCAAAATCGAACTGCTGGCTGCCATACACAGCGGACATCACCAAGTCTTTCGAAACAATCACAGGAATTTTGCCGTCGTAGACATCGTCAAAGGTCTTCCCAGGATCGAGATAATCCTGAACAAATAAGGGATCGATCGTTTTCACGATATTCATAGCAGCATATCCATCCAACTTCGACCGTATTTCTTCCACCAAGAAACTGTCGTCTTTAAACGACTGAAGTTCGAACCCACCAATCACGCCCTGGTCTTTCTTTTCTTCAATCGATTGTGTGAGCGACTTTGCATCATTTCCAGAAACTCCCAAAGACATCTCCAACACAAATGCCCGATCTCCTCGCGAGTCACGGAACAATTCCCGACCCACACGCACCACACCGTCTGCGGCAAAGGCGGAAACAAGCATCGTCACAATGCCCAACGACAACGACAGAATCGTCATGATGGCGCGGCCCTTGCGGACCCCGATTTTCACAGAAGCCAAGCGGAGAGCATCTCGGAGAGCAAGCATAGAAAGCGAAGAAAAAAACGAAACGTTAGGCAAGAATCTGCCCGTCGGCAATCTCAATCGTGCGGTGTGCACGTTTGGCCACCGCCATATCATGCGTCACCACGACAACCGTCACTCCGAGTCGTTCATTCAAATCTTGAAGCAACGCAATAATTTCGGAACCGGTTTTCTGATCTAGGTTTCCTGTTGGTTCATCGGCAAGCAGCAGTTTCGGCTGAGAAGCAATCGCCCGAGCAATCGCCACGCGTTGCATTTGTCCGCCAGACAATTCCGTCGGCTTGTGTTCCAGCCGATCAGAAAGCCCAACCACCTCCAAGGCTTCTTCCGCGACCGCTCGCCGTTCCACCGGAGACATTTTCCGAAACGCCAACGGAATTTCCACGTTCTGCCGCACCGTCAGATACGGTTGCAGATAGAAGAATTGGAAAACGAATCCGACCGTGCGGTTACGGTATGCCGAAAGGTCTTTATCTTTCTTGTCTTTCAGAGCCACCCCACCGACAGAAAGTTCGCCAGCTGTCGGCCGATCAAGCCCACCAATCAAGTGCATCAGCGTCGATTTTCCAGAACCACTCGTTCCCACAATCGAGACAAATTCGCCTTCGCCAATGGCAACATCAACACCCTTCAACGCATGGACGGGCTTCCCACCTACCACATATTCCTTGGTTAAGCCCTTCCCTTCCACCAAGATCTTTCGGTCGCCAGACGGCTTGGACGCAGAGGCACGCGGACCCGCCGCGACCGCACGACGCACATCAGACAACAACAGTTCGACATTGCCGTGGTAATCTGCTTCGAGCACCGCTTTGAGGTGTGCAGCGAGAACATCGTTCATAGTTCCGCCAGCATAAGGTGACACCCACCAGAAGGCAACCAAGTTGACAAAAACGCATGCATCATTTACTCTAACAGTACCTTTATTTCGAGACTCGAACCTCTGGGCCATACGGTAGATGGGACCACGAAGGAATCGGGTCCCATTTCCGTTTTTAGCTACGTATGGCAGCACCTACACCGCACGCCCAGAGCGTGCCTGAACAACCGTCGCCGGCGGCTTCCGGTTTCAATAACCTCGGCATTGCCGAGAAACTCTTGTCGATCATCAGCAAGCTCGGTTTTACGATCCCAACACCAATCCAGACCAAGTGCATCCCGATTGGGGTTGAGGGTCAGGATATCGTCGGAATCGCCCAGACAGGCACAGGCAAAACCCTCGCGTTTGCGATTCCGATGTTGCAACGGCTTGCCGTGCACAAAGGAAAAGGCCTTATTCTGTTGCCAACGCGTGAACTCGCGCTCCAAGTGGACGAAACATTACAGCAAATTGGTCGCGGACTCGGCATTCGTACCGCCATCTTGATCGGTGGTGCAGCCATGGGCCCGCAGCTCGGAGCCATCCGCCGCGATCCCCACATCATTGTCGCGACACCCGGACGTCTGTTGGACCACATGGAGCAGAAAACATTGCGCCTGGACGCAGTGAAAGTTCTGATTCTAGACGAAGCGGATCGCATGCTCGACATGGGATTTGCTCCGCAGATCAATCGGATTCTTGCGGAAGTTCCTAAAGAACGTCAGACGATGCTGTTTTCCGCAACGATGCCAGAGCAGATCACAAAGATCGCCGTAAAACACATGAAGACCCCATTGCGTGTTGAAATCGCGCCGGCTGGAACCGTTGCTGAACGTGTTGCCCAAGAACTCTATGTGGTCGCGCGCCACGATAAATTACGTCTGCTCGACCACATTCTTGCGCAATACGCAGGAACCGTTCTGGTGTTTTCTCGCACCAAACACGGCGCAAAGAAAATGGCGCACATGGTAAAAGCCATGGGTCATGCGGCAGCGGAAATTCACTCGAACCGTTCGCTTGCGCAGCGCAAGGAAGCGTTGCAGGGATTCAAGTCCGGAAAATACCGCGTCTTGATTGCCACCGACATCGCCGCACGTGGCATTGACGTCACCGGTATTGAATTGGTGGTGAACTTCGACTTACCAGACCAGCCAGAAGACTACGTCCACCGTATCGGCCGCACAGGTCGCGCCGGACTGTCTGGGAAAGCGATTTCATTTGCGACCCCAGATCAAGGAAAAGACGTTCGCCAAATTGAACGCCTGGCCCGCGTCTACTTACCTGTGACGAAACTGCCGGCTCTGCCAGCAGCACGCAACACCCCTTTGCCTGTTGAACGCCCAGAACGCGGTGATCGCCGTGGCGGGTTTGATGGTGGTCGTGGTGGATTCGGCGGCGGTCGTGGTCGTGACAGTCGTGAGAGCGGACGTCGCGGACCTGGCTTTGGCGGACAACGCCGAAGGAGCGGTTCCAGCTACAGCGACGCAGCCGGCTACGGCAGCCGACCCGCGCCACGCGGTCGCGATGCGGGCCGTAGCGCTGGTGCACGTGGACCAAAGCGGTCCGGTGCCGGTGCACCGGTAAATGGTCGCTCAAAACGCGATGCATCCCGTGACGAGCCACCACAAGCTCCGTACCACACGGTTTGGGCGTAAGCATAAAAGCAAGAAACCCCCGCCAACTGGCGGGGGTTTCTTATAAGAGAAAGGTTGCACACGAAACTTCAAGATCAGCGCGTAACAACAATCATAACCTTACGAATATTTTCGAACGCGGCATGAAATCCCGTGGGATAGTCACGAATCGCGTCGTAAAAAGCCTGTTCCGGGAACCGAAAGTTTTCGCCTTTGGTCACCGTACCAGTGTCTTGCGTGATGAACTGACGTTTTGTTTTGTCATATCCTTTGATCACCAGCATATGATGGACAGGACCAGGTGGCGTGTAATACGGACTCGGCAAGAGACGACCATCGGCTGGGACAATCACCAAATGACCCTGAGCCAGCTCTTGCTGAATCGCTTGAAAAGAAGAAATCGTTTTCGTTTCGACCGCTTGATGACCAGAATAATCACGCAGTAATTTCGCCGTGTCTGCTGCAGAGAGGTCATGGGTGTAACGCCCACGTTCTCGCTGCCACGCAACAAGCGTTTGGATCGCTCCCGTTGCTTCCGCACGTGAAACGCGCGCGGGATTCCGCTCGATCCACCGTTTTGCCATCAAAACCGAAGCTTCTTCACACGCATCCTGAAACACTTGATCAGACCATTCACCATTTGGTGCTTGGGAGATAAACGGCGGGTCGAGCTCGACAAACGCAGGAAGCGGAACAGTAGAAACAGAAGGAGGTACCGACACAGAAGGCGCTCCCGTGTCTTGAGAACGCTCTTGCTGAACCCCTTCTTGATCTACGACCTTCGGCAAAAGAACCGAGAGCTCACTGACCTGATCAGATGGTGTCGTTTGTTGGTTTCGTGCGGTATTCGAGGTACCCGAAACAGATGGCGCAGGAAGAGCTGAGGATGTCCGAAGAAAAAAGATGCTGAACCCAAAAATCATCCCTCCTATAAAAACAACGGAAACAACAACAAACAACCACCGTTTTCGTCGTGTGGAAAACAGGGAAAGACGTTGCTGAGGCGATCTCGGAGAGGCTTGGACAACCATACACCTATCCAGGCGTACCGCTTCCAGAAAGAAGTTGCAACAAACAACATTCCTGCCATTTGGTGGGAATGTTGGACCCGAGCTCAACCAAAGAAAAAACGCCCGCTTTCGCGAACGTCTCTTCACGCTGGCTCCGAGGGCGGGATTCCTGCTCATCCGTCGCTCGCACGTGCCTACGGCACAGGCTCGCTCCTCCTTCGCAGCCCGGGTTTTCTAAAACGTGCCGTCGGGCACGTTTTAGAAATACCCTTCGAATCCCTCCACCAAGAAGACCGTATACATAAAACATCGCCAGAAGGCGATGTTTTATGTATGGCTCCATACCCTGAACGAAATCCGAACGCATTTTCAGAAAACCCCCGACGAATGA
>CAYJMK010000067.1:0-5171 GCA_964371425.1 uncultured Candidatus Saccharibacteria bacterium | reverse complement strand
TTGCCAAACAGATTTTCAACTCGATGGGCTCACAGATTCCAAACTTCTTTCCGCAACATGTCGGGAAGAACTGTTTACGCACATCACGCAAAACGCAGATATCGCCACGTACGCCGTCGAAGAGGTTCCAGCAGAACAGATCAATATCCTCGGTCTCGCAGAAGCACGGAAGCAGGCCATCGAACGCATCGTGCAGACATGTATCGAAGTGTTAAGAGAGAAACAGCTCGCAGGCATCAGAATCGACGGCCTCGGCCGGACAGCGTTCAACAACATCCCAACGGAATACATTATTCATGGCGACAACTTGGTCCAAGGCATTTCCGCTGCGTCTATCCTGGCAAAGGTCACGCGGGACCGACGCATGCAAGAAATAGAAACGCAGTACCCCGGTTACGGATTCGCGAACCATGTTGGGTACGGCACACCGGAACATCAACGTGCACTCGAAACACTCGGACCGTGCGAGGAACATCGCATTTGGTACGCACCGGTCGCCAAATACCTAGAACACATGTTGCCGACGGCGGAAGAACAAACACACCCACAACGAATCGTGTAGCAAACGGAATAAAACGCATGGTACAATCCACACACTATGCCACTCACACAAAACAGAACGCACGCACGCCTACAGACTACCTTCCTCGACCCCAAGGCGCTTCTCAAACACATTGGGATCGAACAGGGGATGGTGATTGCAGATTTAGGATTTGGATCCGGGTATTTCTCCTTTGCAGCGGCGGAGCTGATTGGCACGCAGGGGACGGTCTATGCCGTCGACGTGAACAAATCAGCGCTCTCAAACCTGAAAAGCCGCATCAATCTGTCTGGTCAGCGGAATATTATTCCCATCTGGGCGAATATTGAGAAGCTTGGTAGTACCGGCATCCCAGATGGAACGTGCGATGTCGTCTTGATGGTCAAGGTGCTCTACCAGTTGGAGAACAGGCCAAGAGGTTTGGCAGAAGCGGCACGGATTCTCAGGCCAAAAGGTACGCTGCTGATTGTTGAATGGAAAAAAGCCAAAACGAGCATTGGTCCCGACATTCGTCAGCGGATTGATTTGCGCGATGTCGAACGAGAAATCACACCGCTTGGTTTTTCCGTACGCGAATCCCCAGATGTGGATGAACAGCACAGTGTTTTGGTCTTGACGAAGCTGTAAAAACGCCTACCCGTATGGAGGTGCAGTCGTCATCGGCTGTGCGTCTGACGTACGGCTCATGGCGAAAAGACAGAATACGCTTCCGCTTGGTCGCAAGGGCGAATCAGCCGCGGCCTGTTATTTAGAAGGGAAAGGGTATCGGATCATTGCACGGCATGCGTCTGTACGGGCAGGAGAAATCGATCTCATCGCACGGGACCCAGACGGGATTCTTGTCTTTGTGGAGGTAAAAACACGCCGCTCGTCTCGATTTGGGACCAGTTTAGAAGCTTTTACGTTGGCTAAACGAAAAGCGCTTCGCAGAAGCGTTGGCCTCCTCTTGAAAGCAATGGCGTGGCAGAGCGCTTGGCGAGTCGATGCCGTCGGGATCGATATTCGTGCAGATGGAAGAGCAACGCTCAGACATGTGCCGAACATTGCCCTCTAAAGAGCCTAAACCAAGCTCAAAGCGTATACAGGCAAACAGCCCGTCGGATCTTGCATAACCCATGCTCACGTGTTAGCTTATGCGCAAGATCACGGTAGGTCGAGGCTAGCCTCGGCCTTTCGTTTAGCCAATTTAAGCCAGATAAACGCCATCTTATGGCATCTGAATTTGAAGTAGCATTAGAACAAATCGTCGAGGAAAAGGGAATTTCCAAAGACGAAGTTATTTCTACGATTGGCGCGGCGATTGCTGCGGCCTATCGAAAGGATTACGGCGAGAAGGGCCAGAACGTCGAAGGCACCTTCGACCCAGGCACCATGCAAACACGTCTATTCGACGTGAAAGACGTTATGGAGGTGGTGGAGAAGCCTGAGCGTGAGCTCACATTAGAAGAAGCGCGCAAGGTGAACCCAGAAGCAGAAGTAGGGGACCAAATTCGGACAGAAATTGAACCCCCGACAGATATGGCGTTTGGCCGTATCGCCGCGCAGACAGCGAAACAGGTCATTACACAGCGTTTGCGTGAGGCTGAGCGTGACATGGTCATGGGTGCGTACAAAGACCGCGTGGGCGAGATCTTGAACGGAAGTGTGCAACGTATCGAACGTGGGATTATTTACGTCGACCTTGGAAAAGCGGTTGGTATTCTGTTCCCGTCCGAACAGGTCCGCACCGAACGCTACCGGATTGGTGACCGCGTGAAAGCCTTCTTAGTAGAAGTGCGTTCAGAGGGTCGTGGTCCAGAGTTGATCCTGTCCCGCACACATCCAGAAATGGTCCGTAAACTCTTCTCCATGGAAGTTCCAGAGATCGCTTCTGGAGCGGTGGAAATTAAGGGCATCTCCCGTGAACCAGGCTTCCGCTCAAAGGTGGCTGTCTGGACGGGACAAGAGGAAATCGATCCCGTGGGTTCCTGTGTGGGTCAGCGCGGCACACGTGTGCAGGCCGTCATTGCAGAACTCGGCGGTGAGAAAATCGACATTATCGAATGGGACGAAAATCCTGTTCGCTACATTTCGAACGCGTTGTCCCCGGCGCGTGTGCTTTCTGTCCGCACGGACGAAGAAAACAAGCACGCAATTGTTGAAGTCGATGAAGACCAACTTTCCTTAGCGATTGGTCGGGAAGGTCAGAACGTTCGCCTGGCTGTGAAACTGACGGGCTGGAAGATCGATGTGGTGAAGGAAGGCGAAGAGCCAAAGTCCCCAGAACAGCGTCGTGCAGATCGTGAGGTTGCATTAGCAGCGATGGAACATGCGCCGAAAGCGGAAGAAACCTCCACTGAGGCAGCGAAGACAGAAGCGGCCGCAGACGAAGAGAAAAAAGACCAGGGCGACGCTTAAACACGTTGTAGAATCGACGACTATGCAGGTCTCCAAAGAATTATTGAAAGGATCGCAAACAAAACTCACCATGACGCTCTCTTGGAGCGAGGTAGGTCCGTATTTGGATCGCGCAGCCAAGAAGATCTCCGAAAACATGAGTCTGCCAGGCTTCCGCCCGGGTCACGCTCCACGCGCGATTGTGGAAGAACGCGTGGGTGCCATGGCAGTGTTAGAAGAGGCACTGAACTTGGCGATGCCGAAGGCGTACGCTGAGGCCATCAAGCAGGCCGAGATCTCTCCGGTTGGTCAACCCACGATTGCCGTTGAAAAAGCGGCGCCTGAGAACGACTTCGTTTTCTCTGCAACGGTGGATGTCTTGCCAGAGATTCAGCTCCCAGATGTGAGCAAGCTGAAGGTCAAGCAAGAAGAGCCCAATGTGGACGACAAAAAAGTAGACGAAACACTCGAAATGCTCCGCGAACGCCGAGCTGCCTTTAAACCAGTAGAACGTGCAGCACAAAAAGGCGACTCTGTGTTGATCGACTTCGTCGGCCGTCGCGAAGGGGTCAAAGTCGAAGGTGCCGAAGGTGAAAACCATCCGTTGGAACTTGGTTCTAAGCAGTTCGTTCCAGGCTTTGAAGAAGCTCTCGAAGGCCTCTCAAAGGATGGGAAGAAGCAATTCACGGTGACCTTCCCAAAGGACTACCACAAGAAAGAACTCGCGAACGTTTCAGTTGACTTCGAGGTGACGGTGAAGGAAGTGTCCGAGAAATCCGTTCCTGCGCTCGACGATGCATTCGCCAAGAGCCTGGGTGCGTTCGAAAACTTGGAAGCCATGAAGAAGCAGTTGCGAGAGAACTTGCAGGAAGAAGAGAAAGAGCGTATTGGGAAGAAGTTCGAACAGGACATGCTCGACGCGATTGTGGAGAAAGTACATGTGGATCTCCCCGAAGGCGTCGTTGAGAAAGAACTCAACCGCATGATGGCCGATATGCGTCAACAGCTGGAAGCACAAGGCGGCCAGTGGGAGGTGTACTTGGAAAGCATTCACAAAACCGAAGAGGATTTCCGCAAAGAACAGCGAGAACATGCTCGCAAACGCGTCCTTGGAAACTTGGTTGTGTACCAAATCACCAAAGAACAGGGGATTGAGGCGACAGAAGAAGAAGTCGATAAGGAACACCAGGAAGCCATCAACCGCTACCAGTTCAACAAGCAGGTTTTGAACCACGTGAAGTCGAAGGAGTACCGCGAGTACCTCCACACCGTGATTCAGAATCGTAAAACGCTTGATTTCTTGATTAAAGCGGCAGGTGGGACACCAGTGGCAAAGCGAATGGAAGCGTAGAGACGCTTCTCAGCGAGAACGGGCGCCGCGGGGCGCTCGTTTTCTTTACGAGAGAGGGAAGGAGACCTCCTCGTACTCAACGAGGCCAGTCTCGTCCGAGGAGGTCTCCTTCCCTCTCTCGCAAAAAAGAAAGGCGCGTTATACTCTTCCTACACCTATGAATGAATCCCCCACAAAACAGCCGATGGCCGTCAGCGTCATCATGAGTCGGCAGGTTGCCACCGTTACGCCAGAGACATCCGTTAAAGACATCGCCAAGCTCCTTGTGGAGCGTCACATAACCGGCGTCCCTGTCGTCAAAGGTGATGCCGTCGTCGGCATCGTCACAGAAGCAGATTTGGTCATGCAAAAGGCCCGGATTCATATTCCGACCTATATTTCTCTGCTCGATTCTACGTTTTACTTGGAAGACCCGAGCTTAGTAGAAGTTGAGATTGCGAAGATTCTGGGCGCAACAGCCGAACAGGTCATGACGAAAGACGTTGTGACGATTGCAGATACGGCAACTGTGGAAGATCTTGCGACACTCTTTGAAGAACAGCACGTCAATCCAGTTCCGGTGGTAGACGTAAATGGAAAATTAGCGGGCATTGTGTCGCGCGCAGATGTGGTCCGGTTGCTGGTGCGTGAAGGTGGCGCGAACGCGTAAGAAGCGCCTATGCGATTTGGTGCTCACGCATCCATTGCAGGCGGTGTCGCGAACGCACCTGGGAACGCGGCAGCCATGGGCTGCGAGGTCTTTCAAATGTTCTCCCGTTCACCGCGTGGAGGCGTTGCACCGCCGATCACCCCAGAAATTGCAGACGCGTTTACAGCAGCAATGAAAGAACACAAGCAGGAAGTGTGTTACATCCACACGCCGTATTTGATGAACCTCGCGTCAGAAAATCCGCGGACACGCGC
>CAYJMK010000066.1:0-5235 GCA_964371425.1 uncultured Candidatus Saccharibacteria bacterium | reverse complement strand
CAGCTCGATCCTAAAATCACGGCTTCGCGGAAGCTCGATTTTTTCGCGTGGAATGTGATTGCAGATCTTCCGTTCGTGACACACGCTGAAGTGCACACATTTGCGCACGCGATTGGTTTCAAATCGGTCCCGATTGGTGTGGTGGCAAACACGCTGAAGGATGTTCAAAAAGAATACGAACATGCAAAAAAAACTCAGGAGAAGGACAAACTCGCGGCCGACGGATTCGTCATTCAAGTAAACGAACCAGACCTCTTTGCACGACTTGGGGTTGTCGGAAAAGCTCCGCGCGGAGCCGTTGCGTACAAATTCCCAGCGGAACAAACCACCACCGTTCTTGAAGGAGTGCGGTTTCAAGTTGGTCGCACAGGGACCATCACGCCTGTAGCAGTCCTGCAACCTGTGCATGTTTCTGGGGCCATGGTTCGCCATGCCACGCTTCACAACGAAGATGAAATTCAGCGTCTCGACCTAAAAATAGGGGACACCGTGATTATCCAGCGTGCGGGGGAAGTCATCCCTGAGATTGTCGAAGTGTTGACGCGTCTCAGACCGAAAAACGCAAAAGCGATTCGTTTCCCTAAAACATGTCCCGCATGTGGCGAGCCGATTACGCGCCGCGAAGGGGAAGCAGCCTATGTCTGCGTGAATACCGCATGCCCAGCGCGACACTTAGAAGAACTTTCCTACTTCGCCTCAAAAAAGGCGGCGGATATTGATGGACTTGGGCCGCAAATCATGGAGCAACTTGTTTCTACCGGGTTCGTGCATACGCAAGCTGATCTCTACGTATTGCGAAAAGAAGATCTTCTTGAACTGGAAGGATTTGCAGAACGTTCAGCGGAGAATCTTGTCGCGGCAATCGCTACGAAACGAAAACTACCGCTGAGTCGATTCTTGATTGGGCTCTCCATCCGACACGTAGGTGAACAAACCGCACGCGATCTTGCGGGTGCATTTGGTACGCTTGAACGCATCACAGAAGCAACAGAAGAAGAGCTCTCACAGGTTGAAAACATCGGTGCTGTGGTAGGTGAAAGCGTGCATACATTCTTTGCGCAACCGAAGACAAAAACGTTGCTAAAACAGTTCAAGGAAAACGGTGTCCGTATCTTGCCCGCAGAAAAACCAAAACAAGAAGGTCCACTCGCTGGCAAAACAGTTGTCTTCACGGGCTCACTAGAAACCCTCTCCCGCGACGAAGCCAAAGAGCTTGTGCGTCGTGCGGGCGGGCGTGCGGCAAGCTCCGTCAGTCCGAAGACGGATATGGTTGTTGTCGGCGCGGATGCAGGTTCTAAAGCAGAAAAAGCAGAAGCGTTGGGTCTTCACGTTCTCTCAGAGGAAGCATTCTTAAAATGCGTCGATCCCGAGGGGAAAAGGGCATCTTGACTCAGGCGGACGGGCGATTAAGATGAATTTAAAGATCCTCGGCCGTGGTTTTCGCGCCACACCTAGCGGGGGATCTTTTGTTTTGGGATAGGAAAGATAGAGAGAAGATCCTTACGTCCGGATGAGAGTCGCTGCTGAATCTGAACAACAAACATTTCACCTTGAGCAGTTACTCCGTAAAATCGATAAAAGGCATTGCCAGGCTTTGTGGGATCTCGGAATACTGTTGGTTTTATTCGGCTGTTCTTGATCAAATTGATAGCGCAGGGAAGATATTGGAGTCGTCTCACACGATCCCGCCAGTTCTTATCCCAGGCGTGATGCCAAAACAACGAAAGAAACACCTTTTCCTTCTTGAAAAACGCGGACCGAACATACGGCCGTCGACGACTGTGTCGGATCAGATCCGCGTACCAAATGCGAGCACGTCGATGGATTTCTCGGTAATCAGAACCAACAAGAGGCAAGACGTTCGTCCGGTAGAAAACAGGCATACCCTGACGGGTAGTCGGCTCCTTTTCAGATAGCAAGAGGCCTCTTCTCTCTTCACCATCGCAACATCCAAACCAAACAACGCAAAAGGCCTCCCTTATGGAAGGCCTCGCGATCCGCTCTATGAAGAGACGGACAAATGGTACGCATCCCGCGAGAGGCTACCAGGATAAAAGTAGCTCTCGGAAAAGGTGGCAGAAGAACGCCAGTCCCGGCGCTGTCTTCCGATGAAGGGACCCTTTTCCGTCTCCCTGCCGTTTACTGCACTCTCAGAACGTAAGGCTCCAGCGCGAGCAAGTCGGCAAGACGGGACTAGAAGGGAGGGTGCGATCCGTACGTTTGTACGGAGGATGCGAAGAACCACGCAAAGCAAGTATAACGGAAGATGAGCTGAACACAGAAAGACGTGTGAACAAGTCCGGCAAACAACACCAAAACGATTTCTGAAGGAGCTCGTAGGAGAACCATTGCGCGACCCACCCCGAACGGTACAATGCGCCCACTATGGAGCTCTCCCGCGCCGACGTCGAAAAGATCGCTAAACTCTCCCGGATTCGGCTTGAAGAAGCCGAAATTGATCCGCTCGCAAAAGAGTTGGCCCAAATTCTGACATTCGTAGAACGACTGAAAGCAGAAGACGTGGAAGGCATTCCACCAACAGCGCAGGCGGTAGACCTTTCGAATGTCACACGGGAAGACGAACAAAAAACGAGCACAAACCGCGAGGCGATTCTGAACGCCGCACCTCGCCGTGAACGGGACGTGATCGAAGTACGCGCTGTGAAAACGTCATAAAGCGTATGGACGTCCTCTTGTCGTTTTCGATTCCAGAAATCCAGCATCGTCTCAAGAGCGGTGAACTTTCCGTGCGTGAAGTCACAGAGGCGTACCTTAAACGCATCGAAGAAGCAGATACAAAAACCCACGCCTACCTTTCCGTGGACCGGGAAGGTGCACTAAAGCGTGCCCAAGCATTAGACGAACGCATCGCCCACAAAGAAGACATCGGAATCTTGGGCGGAATTCCCGTTGCCGTGAAAGACCTCCTCTGCACGGAAAACTGGAAAACCACCGCGGCGTCTAACATGCTGAAATACTACATTCCTCCGTAGGATGCCACCTCTGTGACGCTCCTCAGAGAAGAAGGAGCAGTGATTCTAGGAAAGACAAACCTCGACGCCTTCGCACATGGGTCTTCTACAGAAACAAGCGATTTCGGCCCGACCCACAACCCGTATGATCTAGACCGACACCCAGGTGGTTCGTCTGGTGGTTCCGCGGCAGCACTCGCTGCAAAAGAAGCGGTGATTGCAATAGGCACAGAAACGGGCGGCTCCCTCCGGCAGCCCGCGTCACTCACAGGAACCGTTTCGATCAAACCAACGTTCGGTCGTGTCAGCCGCTATGGCGCAATCGCCATGGCTTCGTCGCTCGACTGTGTTGGTCCGATGGCGCGAAACGTGTGGGATGCCGCTGTCCTACTCCAAGCCATTGCGGGTCACGATCCAAAAGATGGAACAACCATAAAAGCGCCAGTTCCAGACATGCAGAATGCGCTCGAAAAGAGCCAAAGAATCGACGGCGTAAAAATCGGCATTCCAAAAGAAGGATTGATGGGCCGACTTCCAGAGCGGATGGAGACATCGCTCCAAGAAGCGATCAAAACACTGGAGGCACTTGGTGCGCACATGCAAGAAGTTTCGATTCCATCCGCCGCGGTTGCAGATGCGGTCTACGCGGTGTTGTGTCCATGTGAAGTTTCCTCGAACCTCATGCGCTACGACGGCATTCACTATGGCACGTCGGCAGAAACGGAATGGCCACAAGAAGTCAAAGTGCTGAAAGATGTCTATGAAGTCACGCGTGACAAAGCCTTTGGGAGGGAAGCGAAGCGTCGCATGATGATGGGTACGTACGCGCTCTCAGCTGGGTACTACGACGCCTATTACAACCGCGCGGCACAGGTCCGTACAAAGATTCGTCGAGAATTTTCCGAAGTGTTCAAGAGCGTGGATCTCCTCATTGGAGCAGCGGCCCCAGACGTCGCGCCCAAACTTGGAACGGCCGCAAACGATCCAACCTACGGCTACACCTCCGATGATCCACTAACCTACGCGAGTGTGATGGCAGGTCTACCGGCCATCGCGTTACCATGTGGGATGGGCCTGCCAGCAGATGGCGACAAATTGATGCCCGTCGGCTTACAAATCGTGGGACCGCAACTCACAGAACGGGAAGTCATCCGAGCGGGTCTCGCCTTTGAATACGCCACGCAAGAAGCTACATGGCGAAAAGCCTTAGAAACCAATCTTGTTTGCTAAACACGTCTATGAACGAAACACAGCCCACAACAGGATCCACGACTGCAACACCCAAATCGACACCGATGCCATCGTTGCAGTCGGCACAGCCCATGATGTCCGTGCCAATGCAAACACGACCACCTCGTGAAAAGCGTCACGGAGCAAAGTGGCTCGGGGCCTGTGCACTGATCCTTCTGACGAGTATTGGGGCGAGTGTCCTCACCACACTTCTAACAGCACGAGTGATCACGAAGTCAGTCAGAACAGGAACGTCGGACCAGTCTAACGCTCCAAAAACGGAATCAACCAACGTGCCTACAACCTCAGATGAACAAGCGGTTCAGAATGCAGTGGCCTCTGTTCAACCTTCCGTGGTCTCCGTGATCGCGCGCCGAAAAGCATCGGACGTTGCTCAACAGGAATCGAGTCGTTCGTTTTTTGAACAGCTCTACGGACAGATGCCACAGAAGCGCTCGAATCCCGCGCAAAACAACGATGCTTCAGGAGCAGATGCAGACGTCGACATCGCGGGCGGCTCCGGCTTCTTCGTTTCAGAAGATGGAATGATCCTGACAAATCGTCATGTGGTGAGAGAAAAGCAAGCGTATTATGTGGCGATCACAAAAGAGGGGAAGGAATATCCGGCAAACGTGCTTGCGCAAGATCCGACGAATGATCTTGCCATCCTTAAAGTGGAAGGCTCAGGCTTTCCGGTGGTCAAACTAGGAGACTCGGACGGAATCAAACTTGGCGAAACCGTCATCGCGTTTGGGAACGCGCTCGGTACGTATCCAGACACGGTGACAAAAGGCGTTGTTTCCGGGGTCGGTCGTTCTCTAATTGCAGGTGGACCAGGAGAAGTACAGGCGCGCCTTTCCGGCGCAATCCAAACCGACGCAGCCATCAACCTAGGTAATTCCGGAGGTCCGTTGGTCAACACCGAAGGTGAAGTGATTGGTATTAACACTGCTGTTGCCGCAGGTGCGCGAGGAGGCGTATCTCTCCGCGTTCGATGCCGCGTGGCACCGGAGACCGATCGAGCCCGTCGCCG
>CAYJMK010000065.1:2604-5241 GCA_964371425.1 uncultured Candidatus Saccharibacteria bacterium | reverse complement strand
CGATTTCCACATCGAAGAGGATCGTATTCGGGGTGTAGCCTTTCTTGAATGCCGCTGCATACACAATTGGCTTAAAGGACGACCCTGGCTGTCGTTCACGCACCGCGACGTTCACATTTCCATCTTTTTCTTTATTGAAGTAGTCCACGGAACCTTGCATTGCAAGCACTTCTCCTGTTTTCGGATCGATCGCCGTCAACGCTGCATTGGAGGCTCGGTAGCCGCCACGTTCATTCCGCGAAACACCGTCTCGTACCGTCCGTTCTGCTATTTCTTGCTTCACGAGATCGAGCGTCGTCGTGACTTTTAACCCTCCTTGTTCCGACATCCGTTCCCCAAACCGGTCGACAAGTTCTTGCCGCACCAGATCCACAAAGTGACCGGCTATTATCCCCGTACGACGCTCAACCACCTTGATCTCTTCTGCTTTTGCCGCATCTGCCTCTTCTTGGCTGATAGCTTGGTCTTCGGCCATCCGATCGAGAATCCAGTTACGACGCTCTTTGAGGCGATCTGTGTTCGTTCCATAGGGCGAATAGAACGTTGGTGCTTTCGGCATCGCAGCAAGTGTCGCACTCTCTGCCAATGTTAACTCTTTCGCAGATTTACCAAAGAACGTTCGTGCAGCCGCTTCCGTTCCGTACGCATTCGAGCCGTAAGGGATTTGATTGAGGTACATTTCCAAGATCTCATCTTTGGAAAAGCTAATTTCTACCTCCACTGCGAGGATGAGTTCTTTGATTTTACGTATAAATGTCCGTTCTGAGGTTAAAATCGAGTTTTTGACGAGCTGTTGCGTAATGGTGGATCCCCCTTGGAGTGACCCACCTGTTGAATTCTTGAAGACAGCACGCAAAATCCCTTTTGCATCGAAGCCAAAATGCTTGTAGAAGTTCTTATCTTCTGCGGCGAGTGTGGCTTGTTGGAGCGGTTTCGCGATCTCTGAGAGGGAAACACGCGTACGCTTTTCTTCTCCATGAATTTCGTACAGAACGGTCTGTCCACTCCGATCGAGAATCTTTGTGGATTCCGCAACTTGGCGTTCGTTTAATTTGTCTGGACTTGGCAAATCCTTCAAGACGTACAGGAACGCTCCAAACACGGCTATTAAGCCTACTAAACCGCTGATCCACACGATTTTCCACACCTTTTTCCACACCTTCTTATTGAAGAGTCTCTGTGCAATTCGCTGCAAAGTTTCTTGGAGCTTTTTGGTGGGATTTCTCCCTTTCTGAGCCATCATCCTCGTGTTGGCCATGGTGTGAAGACGGTAGCATTCACCCCTCGAACGAACAAGGTTTTATTGGGTTATCCCCAGATATGTTCCTTTCTTACCCTATTATAGAAGAAAACGACAGTTATACACACCTGTGCTACGATCGAGGGTACTTTTCCGCGCTTGTGAGCGCTTCCTATCCGATCGGGTTGTATGTCTCAACCGTTCAGCACTCCCGGTATCATTACGACGACTGTTCTCTCTCACGATAAGGTTTGGAATGCTGTTCTTGGTGAGCTCGAGCTGACGATTTCTCGAGCGAACTTCACCACATGGTTCAAGAATACGTCTATTCTCCGCTATGGAAGCGGGGAAGTAGTGATTGCCGTGCCGAATATGTTCACGTGCAATTGGTTGCAGAACAAATACCACAAGGAAATCTCCCGCGCGCTGCAGAATGTGACAGGAGAACGTATCATGCGTATTTCCTACGAGCTTCATTCACAAGCGTCTGCTCATCCGCACCCACAAACAGCAACCCCGTCACCTGTGATCCATTCTTCCGCTCCTGCACAGGCGATGTTCGCTCCCCGGACTGCTCCATTCTCTGCCGTTCCGGGAACGGCGACACCTGCATCATCTTCTGCAACAGGATTTATCAATCCGAAATACACATTCGAAAATTTCGTTGTGGGCGCGAACAACGAACTTGCTCGCGCTGCTGCAAATGCCGTCGCGAAAAATCCTGGGACCCTTTATAACCCATTGTTTATTTACGGTGGCGTTGGATTAGGGAAAACGCACTTGATTCAGGCGATTGGGAACATGGTGTTTGCCGCGAATCCCTCGGTAAAGGTTGTGTACGTCACCTGTGAACGCTTTACCGATGATTTCATTCGCTACATTCAAGATGCAAAGGGACGCGCAGAGAGTTCATCTGTGTTTAAGCAGAAATACCGCTCCGCAGATGTGTTGATTGTGGATGATATTCAGTTTTTGGGTGGCAAGGAGCGAACACAGGAAGAGTTCTTCCACACGTTCAACGAGCTCCATCAGAATAACAAGCAGGTCATCATCACATCTGATCGACCACCGAAAGCGATTTTGCACTTAGAAGACCGTCTCATTTCTCGATTCGAAGGTGGCATGATCGCAGATATCGGCATGCCAGATTTTGAGACGCGCAAGGCGATTCTACGGGCAAAATGTGCAGAAAAAAGTCTTGCCCTCCCGGAAGATGTTGTGGATTACATTGCGCAGTCGATTCAGAGCAACATTCGTGAACTTGAAGGAGCCATTGCTCGTATCCTGGCTTATTGTGAGGTGAACAACACCGAACCAACCCAAGAGCTTGCAAAAAATATCCTTTCAACCGTCATTTCAACAGAAAAGAAGGCGAGTCTGACCCCTGCACGTGTCTT
>CAYJMK010000065.1:0-2594 GCA_964371425.1 uncultured Candidatus Saccharibacteria bacterium | reverse complement strand
TTCCGAGTTTTATCACATTGAAATCGCCGAACTTCTTGCAAAGAATCGGAAGAAAGAGGTTGTCTGGCCTCGTCAGATTGCGATGTATCTCATGCGATCAGAAGCAAAAACGAGTTACCCGTCAATTGGGCAAAATATTGGTGGACGCGATCACACAACGGCTATCCACGCATTTGAAAAGGTCGCAAAACAACTTGAAGGAGACGAAAGTCTTCGGCAGGAGATCGATTTGCTCCGTCAGAAGCTCTATTTTTAGCATTGAGCGCTGTTCTTTCCCATTCTTTTCTCGCAGGTCCCTAAAGAGGGGATAATTCTGTGGATAAGGCATGGTTTCCGTGGATAACTGAGGGGAAATCCTGCTGAAAAGTCTCAAAATGGCTGTGGAAGAGACCCTTGGTTATCCTCAGGGTTGAGTTGAGAGGGGAAGCTATCCCCGTTCTATCCTCTCCCGTCCCCGGTTCGTACACGGTAAGCTTCCACAGAGCACTGGGCTATAGAAAGCTAAAAGAGTGATATATCCTCGCTCTTCACAGCCTCTATGATAATGACTTCTTCCTTATCTTATTGAATCTCTTAATACGTATGAAGGTGAAGTGCACACAAGAAAATCTCACACGAGCCGTCTCGATTGTGGCAAGGAGTGTAGGGAAGGATGTGAGCCTTCCTGTTCTCTCGAATGTTCTACTCTCAACGGAAGGTGGTCGGTTAAAGCTCTCTTCAACGAATCTAGAACTTGGTGTCACCTGTGTATTTGGTGCGAAAGTTGATGAGGAAGGGAGTTTAACCGTTCCAGCTCGTCTACTGTTTGAATATGTTTCTGCACTGCCACACGAAAGTGTTTCGTTATCTTCTGTGGGAGAAACGCTTGAACTTACATGCGGAGAAAATCATGCGTCGATCAAAGGGATTCCCGCTTCGGAATTTCCGTTGATCCCGAATGGTCCGGAACAGTACAGCTGTGTGATTGACGGAGGTGTGCTTTCTTCCGCGATTCAACAAGTCGCGTTTGCTGCAGCGAAAGATGAATCCCGACCAGAAATTTCTGGGGTGTTTTTGAGTTTGTCAGAAGAAGGAGAGATGCGATTAGCAGCAACAGATAGTTATCGTTTAGCTGAAAAACGAATCAAAGCGGGGGTGAAACAAGCGGGAGCGCCTTTCACGGCGATTATTCCTGCGCGTGCGATGCAAGAATTGAATCGTGTGATTTCTTCTGGCGCGCAAGAGATTTCGATTGCGTTTCAGGATGGTCAGGCTATTTTTAGCTTCAAAGATCCCCTGTTAACGGGTGGGAATGTGGAAGTGGTTTCGCGCGTCATTGAGGGAAAATATCCAAACTACGTGCACATTATTCCTGAGCAGTTTGCAACGAAGGTTCGGTTACCATTGAAGGAGTTTGGTGCGGCGTTGAAGGCAACAAGCTTGTTTTCTCGGGTAGATTCTTCTGATCTACACCTTGCGGTAGATGGAAGTGACCAAGCGGTACGGTTTTCCGCAGAGTCTGGACAATTTGGGAAGAACGATTCGGTGATCCCCGGCGCTGTAGAAGGACAAAGTCAGCAAATCGTTTTCAATTATCGGTATTTACTTGACGGGCTTACGGCATGCGGTACCGATGAAGTGCAGTTGTGTTTAAACAATGACGCAGCACCGGGCGCGATTCTACCATCCGGACGCGAAGGGTATACGTACATCATTATGCCTATTAAGGGCTGAGTGGCTTTGAGACGCGTTTTAGGTTTTGTATGTCCGGACATTCCAAGTGGGCACAGATCAAGCGAAAGAAGGCCGTTACAGACACAAAGAAGGGCCAAGCCTTCACGCGACTGGCGCGCGCGATCACGATTTCTGCAAAAGAAGGTGGTGGCGATCCGTCTGGAAACATTCGGTTGCGCTTAGCGATTGATACGGCGCGGAGAGCGAACATGCCGCACGACAATATTGATCGCGCTATCAAAAAAGGGACGGGGGAAGGGCTAGATCAAGCGGTCGTGACGGTCTTGTACGAAGCATTTGGTCCCGCTGGGTCTGCGTTTTTGATCGAAGCGGTCACAGACAACACGAATCGGACGTTGGGGTCTGTCCGTGAGGTGCTTGCTTCACGTGGGGGACGTCTTGGGGAAAGCGGCACGGTGGCTTGGATGTTTGTGCGGAAGGGACACGTGGCGTTTCCAGTTGGCGCGAAGTCCGATGAGCTGGAGTTAGCCCTGATTGAAGCGGGCGCGGAGGATTTGGAAGAACAAGAAGGACTCGTGTACGTTTCGTGTCCACCGGAAGCGTTTGGTGCTGTGCAACACGTGCTAGTTAAAGCCTCTGTCGCGCTGAAAGAGGCGGAAGTATACACGGTTGCGAACACGCCGGTGACTGTGGCGGATGAAGATCGTGAGCGTGTGGAGGCACTTGTTGAGTTATTGGAAGCGCTCGATGACGTTGTGGCGGTGACGACGAACGTGGAAGCATCCGCCAACTGATTTTGGCTTCCTATGCGTATTCTTGGGATCGATCCCGGATTGGCACGGACGGGATTTGGCTTGATCGAAGTCGTTGCTGGTGCGCATCCACGTTTTTTAGATGCAGGGTGTATCACGACACCTGCT
>CAYJMK010000064.1:0-5439 GCA_964371425.1 uncultured Candidatus Saccharibacteria bacterium | reverse complement strand
AACACGTTTCGTCCGCAATACCACTTCGGCGTAGGCCACATGCAACACGTACACGAAGATCCCAACAGAAACACTCAGCAACAACCCAGGCCAAAATCCTGCTCGGACAAACGCTAATGGCAACGCAAAAATACCTGCTCCGACAATCGTTCCAACTAAAAGCGCAACCGCGGAAAAAAACGGTCGACGCACAGAAACAGACGAAGTCGGAACCCGCGACATGCGTGTTACCCAAGCACTGAATCGGTCGGCCCACCTTCTGTCCGCGCTGGAACAGATGCAAGATGCGGATCACGAAAGTCGCGCTTGTAAATTTCAATCAGAGCCAAGAACACGGTCATAATGAGTGGACCATAGAGAATGCCCAGACCACCGAAAGCGGCCAGGCCACCGATAATAGAGAAAAAGACTAAGAGCGGGTGCATCTGAAGTCGTTTCTCCAGAAGTTTGGGCCGCAGAACATTATCCAGAAAAAAGGCACTACTAAAACAGAAGAGGACGAGTCCGATCGCCGCTAACGGATATCCATGCCACCACATGGTTAATGCAGCAGGAACATAGACAAGTGCACCACCTAAAACTGGAATGAGGGCGCGTAATCCAATCACCGCTCCGCCGAGAACCGCCCCTGGAACCCCAAAGAGAAGAAACCCCACACCCGCAATCAATCCCTGCAAAACCGCGAGAGCAATATTTCCGTAGAACACCGCGGCACCCACTTCGCGGAAACGTCGCATGATCTGACGCTCCTGTGTTTCAGGGAGTGGAGAGAGGTCCATCAGATATGCCATCAAATTTTTCCCGTCTCGAAACAAGTAATACAACGTAAACAACATCAACAGGAATTGAATAACAGCACCTGCAACACTTTTCGCAATCGCACCAGAAGAAACAGCGACCAAATTCGCAGCCTCTTTTCCTGCATCAATAAGCGCAGCACGCACCTGTAACGGATCAAGGGAGATGCGGAATCGCTCAGAAATCCATGCGAGTGCCTCGGCAAATAATCCACCACCTTGCAAAATGGCGCGCAGATCCGCCACAGAAAGAGACGAAGGGAGTTGAGAAAGAAAATCAGCAATTTCTTTTGCTATCAGTGTAATGAATCCTGCCAATGGCAGAACAACCACCAATACCACCAACAAACACATCAACGCAGCCGCCAAACTCCGTCGTCCGTGGAACAACCGTTCAAACGATTCGTACACCGGATAAAAAACCGACGCCAAAATCACAGCGAGAATAATGGCCGTGGCATACGGAAGGAAGAGGCGAACAAACAAGATGGCAGCCCCAACGAACACTACCAAAAAAAATCCTTGCACAAACCGACTCCGCGTTGCGACAGGACGATGCAATCCAGACACACCGGACACAGAAGAGGAGGTAGACATAAGAGATAACAAGAACAGATGTATTAAAAGACAAAGCTAGTCAACAAAGTGTTAAAGGTCTCTTCTCGATCCGTCACATCTCGACCAGTAAACGAAACCGTAAACACATCCGTGTCTCTCAGCCCAACCACAATCATGGCAGGACCAGACGGAAGATCCGCAACAATCCTCTTAGCTGGTTTTCCTCCCAACGTGACATCCGTTCGGGAACGCACGTGAGAAGCTTGCAGCGCGATAGCGTCCGCGAGCTGATCGAGAGAAGATCCTTCGGTATTTTCTTGCACAAGCACTTCTACTTTTACCCCTGGCACGTCGTTCACATTTGTTGAGGTCGCGGGGTTAAAACTGGTGAAGGCAGCGACCCAACCCGTCGGCGTCGTCTCGGCGTCTTTGTACCAATCTGCTGGCACATCGAATCCGTAGCCGTACAACGTATTCGCATACGACTGCCAACCTTCAGGAGTGGCGGCTGAAGAGACAGCTTCAGACGAAGGTGGTGTCTGTGCATCTGCTTCTGCAGATGGTTGATCCGTCGCAGCGTCCACAGAAGGAGTGTCGTCTATTGGTTCTGCCGAAAGATCGGAGGATTCAGCAACCGTTGGGTTCGTATCGAGAACAGCAGCATCGTCTGAAGCAGCTGAGGTCGATGCTACATCTGCAGATTCCGTGGATCCAACAGGGACAAGAGCGACTTGATTTTGCGCATCCACGGATCGTGCAACGTCGGTTTCGACAGAAGCATCCGTAACCGTTTTTTGTCTGGTCGGCTGCAACTGAAACATCACAAACGCAAAAGCGCCTAGAGCCACCACAAGCGCAGCAGCGGCAGCGATCAGAACAGGACGAGTCGGTGTCATAGAGCCAACAATATCACGAAAGGGGCCGTTTCTCCGGAACCCCCACGCCACGCGGATACGCGTCGGAAAGAGATCCGGTTCGCCCAAACAGGAGCAATGCGCGCGGCTCTGTTTCGCTAGATAAGCGATACCGCTCAATAGAAGAACAGGTCGCATGGAGCGCTCGGAGGGCTTCTTTCGAAGCGGTGAGTTCGTCTTGAAACGCCTGACCTTTGTAGGCTGCAAACGTCCCTGTGTCTGAAACGAATGGAAGACACAGTTCAAGAAGCGTCGGCAGCGGCGCAAGGGCACGAGCTGTGACTAATCCAAACTGCATCCGATACGCCGTGTCGCGTGCCGCTTCTTCTGCGCGTGCACGAACCACCCGAACATTTTGTAGTGTGAGCGTTTCTGCTAATCGCGTCAGAGCCTCTGCTTTTTTCCCGACCGATTCGAAAAGTGTAAACGAAACGTCCGGATACGCCGCAGCTAAGACAAGAGCTGGAAAGCCTCCCCCACTCCCAATATCTGCGACGGCGAGGCCCGCTTCAAACGGAACAAATTGGGAGAGCGCCAAACTATCTTCGACATGCACCCGGACAGCTTCTTCTGTCCGTGCAGCAGATAAATTAAGACGCGCATTTTCCACTAAAAACGCAGGGATAAACGCAGCAACACGCTCTGGAAATTCTGGAGGTGTAGACATAGGAAAAAGATCATCGCACAATCCATCCCGCATGATGCGCCGCGCGATCTTCCTCTGAAGTGACACGTCGTGGTTCGACATTGCCAGAGGTTTTACGCATCCAAACCGTTGAGAATGCAGGAACACCGGCCGCGCGCGCTACAGCGCTTGCTTCGTCCGTTTCGTAGGCGATCCAATCTCCATCCGGTGAAAGAGCGGATGCAAAAGCTTGATCTGCAAAACGCCGAACCAGTTTGTCTTTGAAATCCACAAACAGAACTTGGCCAGCACGCCGCGCAGCAGAAGGAGCCCGAGAACTGGAGACAAGCAGCGCCCCAATGCGTTGACCATTTTCAGAAATCGTCAAAAGGGACGGCTGTTGACGAAGAGGTTCGTCGGAGAATGAAGAGAGACGCACGACATCGTTCGGTTTTTTTGGATCGAGCAAGAGAACTTCATAACCATCTTTTACGTTTCCGTACGTAAACACAATCCGTGATCGGTCTCCGCTCACCGCAAACGCCAACGCGTCCTCCGCAAGTCGCGTGATATTCTCGCCGTCGACAACAAGCAATTCAAGCGGAGCACGGCCGGTCACCGCATCCAACGCACGCAGAACAACGATGTGTGTTGCATCCAGCCAAGCAAATGCCTGGACATCTTTAAGAGGAGTCGTAGCTGCGCCCGTGTCGAGACGATAGATCTGGAGATCGCCAGACGGAATACGATCCGCATCTTGGAGCGCTGCCGATTCTGCCGGTACACGGCGGAAGGCGAGACGTTGGCCATCTGGAGAAAAAGCGGGTTGTACTTCCGAGAATGCAGCATCTTCTGCGATGAGACGTTGTTCTCCTGTTCCATCGTAATGAAACAGAAGGAGATGGGCATCCGTCCGTCCGAATTGCAACCGACGAACGACATAGCGCGTCCCCGCAGGATTCCACGCGAGTTCCACGTCCTCACCTTGGTAAACCGCATCTTGCACCAGAGAGGTTTTGCGGGATTTCAGATCAAACAAAGCAACATCAAGCAACGTATCCGCCCCAGGATGCAGATACGCGAAACGCGAACCGTCTGGCGCAAACGCGGGATGTGGAACCAACACTGCGTCTTCTATCAACGTATCTCGGTCTCCCTCTACAGGTTGCAGATGAATCCGTCCCGCTCCCGCCGCGGTTTCCGTGACCACCGCCAACGCGGATGTACGCGCCAATCGAGCAGCCGCCGGTTCTGGCGGCTTCGGCTTTTCCGGCTGCGCCGGACGACCGGGATCTGGAACCGCTTCAGATGCGGAAGCTGGAGGTGGAACAGGGCGACGAGACGCACAAGACAGGCCAAGCAAAGAGAACGCCGTAAGAAGCGTGACAATAGGAAGGAATCGGAACGGCGTGCGTGTCACACGTAAAACCATTAACGTCCCAGTCGTCGCAACAACGCAGCAGACCAACGCCGCAAAGGCACATCGTAAGCAGGAGTTAATACCGTGTCACGTCCCCCAAATCCGCGTTTAAAGCGGGAGATCCCAGCCCATGGGTGTGTTGCAGGAGCATCAACAGGTGCGGTTCCCCAGAAATCGTAGGTTGTACATCCGCGCGCAGCAACCGTGCGTATGACCGCGTCATGCAGCGCGAACGGAGCCATGAGATCACGCCGTTCTTCAGAAGAGGCTCCATGCAGATAGGTCGCTCGATCTTCCGTGAAGGCAATAAGAGCGGCCGCTAAACATACGCCTTCACATTCGGCTAAGAAAAGATCCGCAACGCCAGAAGGTGCCAACTGAGCTAAAAGTGTTCGATAATACGCATCCGGATGAAGCGAGAATTCCTGCCGTCCAGCTGTCGAACGCAGCAACCCCAGAAACGCATCCACGCCAGCAGAAGATGCATCGTTCCGAATCGTCACCCCTTTTTTAGCAGCGAGACGAATGTTGTAGCGCGTTTTGGAGTGCATGCGCGCAAACCGTTCTTCTTCCGGTAACGAAAGATCGACCACAGAAGAATGCACAGGAGAAAATGCACGCGGCGCCGGAAGCGCACCCAACCCACGCAGAACTCGTTCGTACATTTCACCATGCGCCGTACCAAGCTCCAGACTCGGTTGCATGCGCAACAACGCATCCCCCGCGCCAGCATGTTCACGAACGTACGTCACCCAAGAACGCAAGACATCTGTCAGGAATGCTTCGTCTTCAAAAACAGATGGATGAATGCACGGGCCAAAGTTGGAAGACAAAAACGCGATCCCCGCTTTCCACGGCAACCGCACGGCATATCCAGCCGCAAGCACCTGATTGTTTGTATCCACGGCGTAGGCAGGAATCACGGTGTGCCCCGCTGCCGTTTGAAACGCAGCCCAAGAAGCACGACACAGAAAAGACGCATGCGATTCGCTCTCAAATCGACGCAATGTATCCTCCGCAACAACAGAGACGATATGGACAGTCATACATCTACCCAGCAATGACCGCCGAAACATTCCGAAGGGCCGCACGAACCAAATCTTCCGTCGTCTTCACATCCGCAGC
>CAYJMK010000063.1:1598-5621 GCA_964371425.1 uncultured Candidatus Saccharibacteria bacterium | reverse complement strand
TTCAAGGATAGAAACATAGAGAGAGGCGCGCAGCGCCGGGGAGGAATCATGTCGGGATCACGTGCACGTATTCTCGAGCTGATCGAGCGCGTCGGAGCCATCAAGGAGGGACACTTTCGCCTAGCATCCGATCGTCATGCCAACAAGTACCTACTGAAGGACCTACTCTACGTCTGGCCCGCGAATCGCAGGATTCTCGTACATGCGCTCGCGAATCTCGTCACCACCCGCCAGGTGGTGACGTCCGGTACGCTCATTGCAGGTGCTGCGGTCGGTGGAGTCCCGCTGTGTACGGAGCTGTCGTCGACGCTGGACGCATGGATAGGCGGCGGGCTGACCAGAGCTGTCGGCAGCGTCTACGCTGACAAAGACGAACGTACGGGCGAACTTGTCTTCAAGCGTGGCTATGCAGAAATCGTCGCCGGCAAGAACGTTCTTCTAGTCGAAGACGTTCTCACGTCCGGTGGAACGGTTGTGAAACTCCGGCAGGCGGTCGAGCGCATTGGTGGAAGGGTCATCGGTGTCGTCGGCATCGCCAACCGTGGGAACGTCCAGCGTGAAGAACTCGGCGTGCCCTGGTTCGAGACGCTGGTCCGGCTCGACTTCGAGTCCTGGGCGCCGGATGCATGCCCGCTCTGTGCCGCAGGTGAAGTGCCCATCAGCACAACCATCGGCAAGGGCTTGCCATCTCTTGGAGCATCCACCGCCCGCTGAAACGGGCTCTTTTTTTGGGCGAACAAAAAAGTTGCTTCTCGCGCACGTGAACCGTAAGCTGCTCATGCCCCCGTAGCTCAGTGGTCAGAGCAGGCGGCTCATAACTGCTTGGTCGCAGGTTCGATCCCTGCCGGGGGCACCACGGATTGCTGTTGTGTGGGTATGCCAAATAGTCCGTGCCATAGATTGAGCAAAATAAGTTTTCCACGAAAACAACAAATCTCACACGTCGTCCCCTATTCCCTATGAGTTCAGCGCACAAAAGGGTAGGATATGCACACATACGCGTCTATTCTCACATCCTATGAAACGCACACTTTCCTTCGTCGTCTGCGCCACGTTCTTTCTGGTTGCTGGTCCAGCATTCGCAAAGCAACAACAAGAAGAGACGGCCCTCCCCGCTCCGGGTCTCACACCTGCGAATCCCTTCTACTTCCTCGACACATTCAGCGAATGGCTGCGCGTAAACCTCTTCACGTTCGGTGCAGAACAGCAGGCAAATGTCTTACTGACACAAACTGATGAACGGATCGCAGAGCTAAAAGCCATGGATGCAGATGGGGTGCTCACAGCAAAACGCGAAGCGAAGATTGAAGAACGGTATGCCAAGCTCTTAGAACAGTACGAAGCAAAAACAGAGCGCCTCGTTGCTGGCGGAGCGTCGCAAGAACAGATACAAGCACGATTGCTGCGAGTTTTGAATCGTCATGCACGCATATTGGATGACGCATTGTTCAACGAAGAAGACGGTCAGAATGCTCCACTTGCCGATATGCGAGATCGCGCTGAGCAGCGCCGAGACGCAGAAGAACAGAAACTAGAAAAACGTCTCGAAAAGGAACAAGCGCCAGATGAAGATGTTGTGCGCATGATCGCCGATGAAAAAATCTTGCAGGCGAAACGAGAAATAGGTAAGGCGGCTCTTAAAATCGAAGAGCGTGCACAACAAGGCCGCGATGTTGTATTAGCGACAGGGAAACTAGAAGAAGCAAGAGCGTATCTGGCAGAAGCAGAGCTTGCACGAGACGGCGGGGATTTCCGAGAAGCTCGACGACTCGCGAAGATCGCGAAACAGGTAGCAAATCATGCTCGGAGCGGAAAACTCAGTAAACCCGATGCGGCGCAAAAAGAGACAGGCGACCAAGACGGAGACACCATTCCAGACTCAAAAGACACCGATGACGATGGGGATGGTATCGCAGACAGCGACGACCTCGACAAGAATGAGAACGGTCAGCTTGATGATGAAGAGCAGGCGGATGACAAAGCGGATGAGAACACAGATGACAACGCAAACGGAGACGAAGCACAACAGAAGAAAATGAATGAGGCGCGTGAACGTCGAAAGGCAGCGCTCGAGCAGATCAAAGATGAGCGGAAACAGCGTCGAGAGGCAGAAGAGAAGCGCGTTGAAGGTCTTCGCGAAAAAGACAAGCGAGATGCTAAGGATGCGGCGAAACAAGCCAAAGATGAAGACGACGCAGATGCATCTGAGGATCAAAACAAAGATGACGATGTAGCATCTGAGCCATCCAATGACACGCAAGAACCATCGGATGATGCAGACAACGAAGACCAAGCAAAACCAGACGATGCAAAAGATGATGAGTCGTCAGATGACGAAAAAGATGATGCATCAAAAGACAATCAGGGTAGTGGGTCACAAGACGATGAAGACGATGCGTCAGAGTGATCGCGGAAGGTTCTCAGGATCTCAAGCGAAACAAAACGTGCCCACAACGGGCACGTTTTCGTACTAAAAAGAGATGTATCAATTAATTAACACATTAGACGTGTGCATAACATGCTTGACGATTCGTCTCTAAGACAGTGCAATGCAACGCAGAAACGCCCTTTGACTATTTCTGTCATGCGCCATCCGCCTCGGTCGACGCGGATGCGCAAGATGCGTATCAATTTATTCAAACAGCTCTACAACTCCTATGGCAAGAAAAGCTGCCAAGAAGCGAAAGACTGCCAAGCGCCGTACCGTTAAGCGCACAGCCAAGAAGGCTACGCGTAAGACAGCAAAGCGCCGCAAGACAAAGCGCACAGCCCGCAAGGCGACGCGCCGCCGCAAGTAGTTCGCTCAGAAGACGGGGCCTCGGCTCCGTCTTTTGTTTTGCGCGGATGCATCGATTGCACGGATCGGTTAGGATGAGGGATATGCCTGATACAGTACAGCCATCCTTCCACACCCGTCCTGCACAAGACGTCGTGGCAGAACTCAAGACAAGCGCGGAACAAGGACTCATCCAGGAAGAAATCCTGCGAAGGCGTGCACAAACAGGTCCGAATACCTTCCGCCAAGAGAGAGGACCAACGACATTCACGATCATTCTCCGTCAATTCACGAACGTCTTCACCTATGTACTGTTCGCCGCAACACTCCTCTCTCTTGTTCTCGGCGAGTACATTGATGCGGGTGTTATCTTCATCTCCCTCTCGCTTCATGCGCTGATCGGTTTTATCCAAGAGCGGCGCGCAGCCCGCACCGTCGAACGTTTACGACACACAGTCCACGTTCAAGCGATCGCCGTTCGGAATGGAGAAGAATGTATCATCGACGCTGAAGAGCTTGTTCCTGGTGACATCATTCTCTTGAAGGAAGGAAGGAAAGTACCAGCAGATGCACGTCTCTTGTCCTCGATGCGGCTGCAGATCGATGAACAGACACTCACAGGCGAATCGGAAGCAGTCCGGAAAGATACGACAGTCTCTGTCCTACAGGAAGCGATGATTGGTGATCGCCCCACGATGGTCTTCATGGGTACGACGGTGGTGGAAGGGATGGGTCGAGCGGTTGTAACAACAACAGGCAACCAGACAGAGCTCGGTCGAATCGCTACGTTGGTCAGTGAAGCGTCAGAAAATGAGACACCATTACAACGCCGCATGCGTGGTCTCTCAAAAGGCATTGGCCTTATCGTCCTCATCCTCGTTGTATTCATTGGGGGATACGGAATCGCAACAGGGCGTCCACTCTTAGAGATGATCGTTTTTGCGACAGCGCTTGGAGTCAGCGCGATCCCGGAAAGTCTACCAGTGATAATGGCGCTGATTCTCGCGATCGGGATGCAGCGGATCCTTGCGAAAAAGGCGGTGGCAAAAAGTCTCCTTGCCGTGGAAACCCTCGGCTCTACGACGGTGATTTGTAGTGACAAAACCGGTACGATCACCACCGGTTCTATGGTACTCGAACGCCTAGCATTGCCAACAGAAGCCGGGATCATCAGTGAAGAAGGGTCATTTGGAACACGCATAGCTCTCTTGCGTACGGCCATCCGATGCCAAGACCTTGTCATCGGC
>CAYJMK010000063.1:0-1588 GCA_964371425.1 uncultured Candidatus Saccharibacteria bacterium | reverse complement strand
ATCCAACAGAAGTGGCGCTCGTTCGAGCGGCAGGCAACGAAGGCTTGCACCCAGAAGGTCATCCAGATGATATCTTGCCGTTCGATCCACGTCGGAGGTCTATGATCGTCGTGCATCGTGAACCAGATGGAACGGCTACGATTTCTGCGAAGGGTGCAGTCGAAGCAATCCTGACGATCTGCACATCTGTAGGCATCGAGGGAAAACAACAACTTCTCGATGCAGAAGCACACAACAAATGGCAGGAGGCGGCAGACGCACTCTCAGCACATGGCTACCGCGTCCTCGCCTTTGCGCAAAAGCATCACCCAGCCGATACAGAAACGAATCTACAAACAGAACCTCAAGAGGGTTATACCTTCCTCGGCCTTGCAGCGCTGAGAGATCCCGTGCGCGAAGGTATTACGGAAACCATCCAGCGTTGTCGGAGAGCAGGCATTGATGTACGCATGGTCACCGGCGATCACGTACGCACAGCAGGAACGATCGCGCGAGAAATCGGCATCATCTCCACAACAAACCCTAAAGACATTCTTGAAGGAAGCGAGTTCAGTATCCTTCCAGAGGCAGAACTCCGCGTGCGGATTGTAGAAGCCAAGGTCTACGCGCGTATTAGTCCAGAAAACAAACTGCGCATTGTCGATGTGTTGCAAACAAAAGGAGAAGTGGTTGCCATGACCGGCGACGGTGTGAACGACGCACCAGCCCTAAAGTCTGCAAACGTCGGAATTGCCATGGGCTCCGGCACAGAAGTCGCAAAAGATGCAGCCGATATTGTGCTCCAGCAGAATGACTTCTCAACAATTGTTGTTGCCGTAGAAGAAGGAAGACACGCCTTCAGAAATCTTCGAAAAGTTGTCCTCTTCCTCCTTTCAGGTGCCTTTTCAGAAATCATCCTCATCTTGTTGACACTGCTTATGGGCCTTCCAACACCACTACTGGTCGCACAGATCTTCTGGATCAACCTGGTGGGTGGTGGTCTTGTTGATGCAGCTCTTGCTTTCGATGTAAAGGACGACGATCTGATGGAAGAAGCCCCCATTCGTAAAAACGATCCGATCGTTACACGTCGGATGTTTATTCTCATTATAACCGTGAGTATCATCTCAGGGTTTGGACTTTGGGCGCTCTTCGCTATCTTACTGCATTCCGGTTATGACGAAGCGCATGCAAGAACAGTCATCTTTACAACACTCGCAATCGACGCTCTCATGATTGTCTTTACTCTGAGGAATATTCGCCGTAAGACACAATGGAAGGACGTCGCACGTGGACCCTTTCTTCCAGGCGCCGTCATCCTGTGTTTCCTGCTCCAATTAGCGGCTATCTACACTCCATTCCTCCAGCGGGCGATTGGCACAGTTCCATTACAATGGGCGGATTGGGCATTGATCGCGGCAGTTATTGTGGTTCTGATCGCAACGATTGAAGGAATGAAGCGATTCTGGACCCGTCGGACACGAACCGTTGTTTAAAGCCACACACATGCACACACGAACCATGAGTCCCATATTCTGCTCACTCCTATGATTGATTTCCTCACCAACAACACAGGCATCTTCCTTCTCAGCTTCTTTCTTTTAGATCG
>CAYJMK010000062.1:1505-5656 GCA_964371425.1 uncultured Candidatus Saccharibacteria bacterium | reverse complement strand
CACGATGAAGTACTGCGGATCCCGTTCCCGGGTCGACAGCACGTCATCGAACTTGGAGGCCATCGCGTGGTGATCCACGTAGCCGACGAGCTCAGCCCCACGGCTTTCAAACTCCTCGACCCACGCGGCCACCGCAGCCGTCGCCGCGATGTTGACGACGAAGACCTTCTCACCGGGATTGATGCACGCATCGGACTTGATGTCCTCCGCGCGCGTCGCGATGAGACGGATGTTGTGATCCACGTAGCTGACACCATCCGCAGCCAGAGACGACAGGGTGATCTCGAGGGTCTTGTGAACCTTCTCCTTCACCGGCGCTTCCTGGCTGACGGGCTCCTGGGCGCCCGCCACGCCCTTGTCGCCACCTTCACGCCGCGCCTGCCGGTCATCCCGCTTCACGTTTTTCGGCCGCTTGGCCATGAGATAGCCCCCTCCTCAGAGGGCTCCGGACAGATTTAGCCTCCGTCCGGTTTGGTTGAACTCGATTGATTGTGGGCTTTTCCCGCCACTGCGGCGGAAAAAGCCAGTACAATCCATCTCCAGAACGAGAGAAATGTAACATAAAACGCAAAAAGTGTCAATAGCAAAAACGGTACGGAATAGCAAGACTTTTTGGCTTAAATAAGGCATCTAAAAGACCCCTTTTCAGACACCGGCTGTCAGCTCGCTCCTGCGGCTCGCTGCAGCACTGCACTCTCGGCGCCGCGCCGGCTCAGAGCATTCGCCGGACCAAGCCGCGGCGCCTCCGAGAGCTGTCTGAAAAGGGGTCTTTTAGATGCCTTTCCCTCAACAAGGTTTGTCTTTGGGCTGCTGCCTGAGAGGACTCCCCCCCCTCCGGCGAGCATCGTCTGCGTGTGAGCCGGAGGGGGGGGAGTCCTCTCAGGCAGCCACACTAAACCTCAAACCGCTGATGCTGTTTGGCCACCCGCATGCCACGCAAATCCTCAATCGCTTCAAGCTCCCCATCTTCCCCATGCACCAGAACAAGTTTCGTGCGTAACTCTTCTGGTAACACCGCTAACCGCGAAAACGCGGTATGAGAAGGCAATCGCGGCTCCCGTGAAAAACAGTCATGGAAAATCACATCGGCAATCGCGCCATACATGGGGAGATACTCCCCTTCCGCATTCGCATCCGGCACCAACATCGCCACCTTGCCGTCACGTCCTTCTTGCAACAAATATCCATAGGCACTTCGCCCACGCAGATGGGTCACAGAAAACGCAGACGCAGAAATACCAAGCGCATCAAACGGTTCGTCAGGACGAATCAGATGGACCTCAAAAAAATCCGACAATGCTTTCTCACGCTTGTCCCCCGTACGCGGATCGCGATACGGACCACCTAACACCCCGGAAAGAATCCGATCCCACAGTGTCCCAGCAAGATCTTCTGGAACCCACAGCGGAATTTTTTTCTTTGCAACAATCTGCGTTTCAATCGCAAGCCGTTCCAGACCAAGCACATGATCCCCGTGCAAATGGGTAATCACCACACCGCCAATATCTGCAAACGACAGCCCAAGATCTAACAACGAACGAAACGCGGTATACCCACAATCAATCAAAAACCGCGTGCCCGTAGAAGACAACACAAGAAAATTCGTGTTGTACGACGTTTTTGATTGCGCACTTCCAACTCCGAGCGGAATAATCGTCATGCAGAGAGAATCGTTCTGTTTTAGAACAGAAGCGTATTAAACCGTTGGCGCATCTTCCGGTGTCTCCGGAGCAGGTGGTAACACAGGTGCCGGCATCGGTGTTTCTAGTAATTCAACGGGAGCGGGAGGTGCCAACAATTCTGGAGCTTCAACAACAGACACAGACGGGGGCAAAGACGCAACCTCCGCAGCACGTGCTTCTGCTGGCCGCTTCGGCACAATAGGAGGCCGACCCGCACCAGGCCGCGCAGCACCCGGACCTTGCGGACCACGCGGACCAGAACCAGGCCCACCCCGACGGTCTCGATCGCCAGGCCGAAACGGAGGACGTCCGTCCCCACGGCCAGGACCACCACTTCTGTAGCCACCCGACCCACCACCACTAAATCCACCAGGGCCCGAGCCAGGTCGGAATCCATCACGCGCACCAGGTCGCCCAGAACCCCCTTCAAAGAATTCACGGTGTCGGCGATACCCGTTGTAGGGACACTTCTTGGTACAACCTTCCCCACGTTTGTGCGCAGACTGCGGATCAAGGCCAAAAATCACAGCACGTTTCAGCGCACGCAAATCACATTGTGTAGCAGAAATCCCTTCCGGATCCAACCCACCGTTCTGAATCGTGTTGGCAGCCGTGTCGTAATACCACTCAGGAATTTCCGGCAAAATCGCTTTCGCAGTCAACTTCGCTAACGGCAACGAATCGAACGGAATACGCTTCTTGCGAGCCTCTTCCAAACGCACCAGCGCCGCGACATCCGTCAGATCCACCTTCCGCTCCTGGTTTGTCACAATATTCGTGTGCCCAGATGTAAACCGCTGAATCACTACATCAGCTTTAATGTTTGGATGCGCGCGCAAAAAGCCGACCATGCCTGTGCGATCAGAAATAATCGACATACAACGCACTTCACGTCCCTGGTGAAACACCACGAACGCATCCACATTCCCCGCGTCGTACTGGGTCATGTATTCCTTTGGCAGCACGTGCGCACGTGTCCGCTCTTCACGCAGATGCGCTAACAACAACGGCTCAACCGTTGCAAACACTTTTTCCGGCTCCTTAGGAAAATCACGGACCACATTCAAAAACAGCCCAGAAAAACCGAACGCACGATCAATGCGATCTTTGGAAATAATCCCCTTCCCTTCAATGTCGTCACGGTGCGCAAACGCGAGCAGCTTAAACAACGCAGGATCTTCATCCACCTTTAAGTAACGCGCCACAATAACAGCGACACAATCCTGCTCTTCCGCGCGCGTCTTCCGATGATGATCAAAACGACCACCGCCTAAGTCCAAAGCAATAATTCCCTCTTCCTCAAGATCACCGGTCTTACGGTCATCTGGGAGTTCACGTGCAAATTCGAGTTTTGCTTTTGAGATGCCTGGAAACGCTTTGTCGCCATACTCTCGGAGGAGCAGAATCGCGATGGCCGTATCCACCTGCAAGCGCCGTGGCGCAAGGATGGTATGAAACGTAGCCTTCGGGGCTGCAGCCATAGGGCGTAGCGTAAGCGTCCCTCCCAGGAAGCAAGGTTCGCGCCGGCGGAAAACGGCCGGAGAGCGAACAACAAACAATGTATGAGCAGATAGTAAACAGTTTTTTGACTTTTGTCAAGCAAGAAAATAGACTCGGTGTCAAGACTCCCATGCTCGAGATTTCCCCATCTGTCGCGAAAGCCATCCGTAGCCTTCCCACATCCCCGGGTGTGTATCTCTTTAAAGATGCGACCGGAACGCCGCTCTATATTGGCAAAGCGAAAAGCCTGAAGGTGCGAGCACGGTTCTATCTCGCCCTCGACCGCATCAGCTTCATCAAGGCTCAAATGGTCTGCAAGGCCGTGCGCTTCGATCATATTGTGGTCCGCACCGAGCAAGAAGCGCTCCTCCTCGAAAACACGCTCATCAAAGAGCATCAGCCGCCGTACAACGTGCTTCTGAAAGACGATAAAAACTTCCGCTACATCCGCATCGATCTCGCAGAAGATTATCCGCGTATTGCAACGGTCCGACGCATTGCAGATAGTCACGCCCACTACTACGGACCCTATGCAGATGGCGGTGCATTGAATCGTTTGTTACGACTTCTGACGCGTGCGTTCAAAATCCGTGACTGTGATTTGTTGTTAGACGATGCAAAACCCAACAGTTTTATTCAACGTCCCTGTTTGAAATATGATCTCGGCCACTGTTCGGCTCCGTGTGTGAAATTCATTCAGAAAGAGGAATACCGCGCATCCGTCCAACAACTCGAAGCATTTCTCCGCGGCGACACAAAAAAACTCACATCGGAATTGGAAACACGGATGCAAAAACATGCGGGAGAAAAAGAATTCGAAAAAGCTGCTGTGTTGCGAGATCGGTTGCGCGATATTTCACGACTGATTGGAACACAAGATGTCGTACACGCACCACTCGCCAGCGCAGATGTCATCGCCATTGCATCCGACGCGCAAGGTGCAACAGCGGCCCGTTTAGTGATTCGCAG
>CAYJMK010000062.1:0-1495 GCA_964371425.1 uncultured Candidatus Saccharibacteria bacterium | reverse complement strand
AAACTGTCGAGTCCCGATGCAGACCACGCCGGAGAAACCTTAGAAGCATTCCTGCTGCAGTTTTATGCGTCGTGCACACAGCTTCCTGCGCTCATTTTGGTAGAACAACGACCGGAAAACGCCACAGTGCTAGAAGCATGGCTAGAAGCTCGCGCACACGATCTGGGATTTGCAGATAGAAAAATGCGGATTGTGGCGCCCACGCGTGGCGCCCGAAAACGCCTAGTTGCATTCGCCAAACGCAACGCAGACAGTGTCCGCAAAACACAACAAGCTAAATCTTCTGAAGTCGAAAAAACACTCACACGACTCCGCGACGCACTCGGACTCGAACGACTCCCACAACGCATTGAATGTGTCGACGTTTCGCATATACAAAGTACGGAGGCCGTTGCGTCGTTGATCACGTTCCAAGATGGCAAGCCAGACCCGAGCGGTTACCGCCGATTCAAAATCCGCGGGGCCAACACGCCAGACGACACAGCCCGGATGAGGGAAACGTTGCGCCGCCGGTTTATGCATCATGCAGAGCACCCCGACACAGAAGAGGGAGACGAGACAAAAACAGAGGCGAAGCAAAAAAAGAAGTTGTGGCCCCTGCCAGATTTACTCGTTTTAGACGGCGGCCTTCCACAACTTGGTGTTGGTGTTGAGGTCCTAACAGAAACAAATCTGCTCTCTACAATCCCGGTTGTCGCGCTCGCAAAAAAAGTCGAAGAAGTTTTTATTCCAGGCCGCGCAGAATCCGTCCAACTCGAACACACCGACCCTGCCCTACGTCTTCTGATGCACTGCCGAGACGAAGCACACCGATTTGCAATCACCTTCCACCGCGCCCGTCGCAGCAAAGCGGCGATCAAATCTGCGCTCGATGGCGTTCCTGGAATAGGCCCGAAAGCGAAAAAATCGCTCCTGACCACATTTGGCTCCGTGCAAGGCATCCGTAACGCTTCCCGAGAAGATCTCGCAAAGATCGTCGGACCAAAACGCACGGCAGCCCTGAAAGAGCAACTCTAAACATCCACAGGTTCATCCACACCATACGTTGACGACGCGTTCAGCACAGCTGATACGCTTCCCTCTACGCCCACAGATACACAGGGCTTTTCGTCATCCATGGCATTTCACGTAGAAACAATCGGGAAAATCACCGGCATCCTGCTCCTTGCAGGGCTGATTGTTGTATCCATCGTAGCCAGTTCTAATGAAGCCATCACGGCAAGTGTCGTCTCAGTTTTGCGGCTCAAACCTCCTTCTACAGAATCCAAAGAGCACAGGGTCACTCCAGCGATCGCATCCACCACAACACCCGAACCACAGACAACCATCACTGTTTTAGACAATGGCCTGACAATCCTTGCAAACGTGAAAGCCACAGACGTCAAAGGAGCGTTACAAGAACTCGGTGTCGCGCTGAATACAGATGACCGAATGATTCCCAGTCTAGATGAACCGATTGCCTCAGGCGGAACCATCCAAATCGATCGCGCTAAAA
>CAYJMK010000061.1:4187-5666 GCA_964371425.1 uncultured Candidatus Saccharibacteria bacterium | reverse complement strand
CTAAAACGATTTAGAGCCAGAGGGGAGTGAGCCATGCCAATCCTGGCTGGTCACTACCACCAGAAGAACCTTCTACAGGAGATGAGCTGAGTCCCAAGATCGTAGTGAATCCGTTCGCCCGCCGTCAGACCCCCGACAGCCGCTTCAGCCACTTCGACGGTACGGAGGAGGCCCTGGTCGACCTGGTCGGCCAGAACTTCGCGGCAGCCACCCCCGGCTACCGCGAGGGCGTGCTGCTCGTGTCCGTCCCCTCCGCCGGCTTCTACAGCGGCGTGGTGGAAGTGAACAGCGAGACGAACCTCCGTGCCAAGTTTGAGGCCCGCCGCCGCGGCGAGGATGCCTACGTGTTCGTGGAGGCCGTCGGCGCCGCCAAGCTGCCCGCCCGGGCGGTCGAGGTGGTGCTCTACAGCAATTCCACGCTCGCCGCGGACGGAGACGCCACGGAGGGCAGTGATTGGGAGGTGGTCAGCATCAACGCCCGCCCGACCGAGGGGACCGAGCCGCTCTCGCCCATGGCGATGGCGCGGAACATGCTCCACTTGCCCGGCGGCACCGAGGCCAGGTACACGGCGGAGGAGTTCGCGGCCGCAATCGTCTACTGGTCCAACCGGGCCATGTGCGGCGACCCCGACCCCGCCGGCGGCTGAGCGTCGAACGAACGGCACTGATCTGACAGGATCAGATCGCACTTTCCCCGCGGAGCGCGCATGCAAGCGTTCCCACAGAGACGCTGTCACGTCTCTCCTTCCAGAAATGCGGACCAAACGGTCAGCAAGTCTGGAAGAAAGCTCTCCCTTTCTGGGAGGGCTTTTTGTTTACCGAATCCCACAAAAAAAGTATGCTAGGCTCTTCCCGCTGCGAGCCCTACGCTTATTGACGCCTATGGCATACGAAGTCGTTTTCGACATTGAGACCAAGAACACCTTCCAGGACGTGGGCGCCTACGATGCGTCGCTCCTGTCTGTTTCGTTTGTGGGCGCCTACCGCTCTGATACCGGCGAATATCTTTCATATTTTGAAGAAGACCTCCCAAAACTCTGGCCGCTGCTTGAAAACGCCGACCGACTGATTGGCTACAACTCCCTCAGCTTCGACATCCCGTGTTTGAATCGCTACTACGCAGGCGATCTGAAAAAGATTCCACACCTCGACCTCATGAGAAAAATTGAGGCGACGCTAGGCTTCCGTTGCAAACTCGATGACGTGGCAAAAGCCACCATTGGCGAAGGAAAAACCGGGCACGGACTCGACGCCGTTCGGTACTGGAACAATGGTGAGCTCGATAAGCTGGCCAAATACTGCCTCGACGACGTCCGCATCACCAAAGACGTGTACGAATACGGAAAGAAGAACGGCTTTGTAAAACTCGCAGACCGCGTAGGTGTCATGCGTGACCTGGCGGTCGACTTTTCCGTACCGAAAGAAGAAAGCGGAAAAGTGAGTCTGACTCTCGGTATCTAAATGTCGATTGTTTCCTTC
>CAYJMK010000061.1:0-4177 GCA_964371425.1 uncultured Candidatus Saccharibacteria bacterium | reverse complement strand
GGAAGCTCGTATCCTCAGCGAGGATATTCGGATCTACCGGTTCGCGCCGTCAGACGGAAAGGCATTGCCGTTCACATTCCAGCCAGGGCAATTCCTCCAAATTGAAGTGAAAGACGAGAAGGGCAAATCCATCCGTCGGTCTTTCTCAATTGCATCCGCGCCTCAAGAAACAAACGAACTCGAATTCTTCATTCGCATTTTGCAGGACGGTGCCTGCACCCCAAGAATCGATGCAGCCAAAGTAGGGGATCTCTTCACATTGCGCGGGCCGTTCGGGAAATTTGCGTTGCAGCCAACCGGAAAACCAAAAGGCTTTATTGCGGCGGGAACGGGCATTGCGCCGATTGCGTCCATGATTCGTGACATGGAAGCACGGGGCGAAACAACACCAGCGACGCTTTTATATGGCTCGCGGTTTCGTCGGCAGCGTGGCTACCACGATGTCTTCTCGGCATGGGGTGCGAAGCCAGGACGATCCTATGTGTCGTTCTTATCGGGCGGAGAACCGTTGGAAGGAGAAGAACAAGAAGGCCGCGTCACAGAAGCGCTGGATCGCTTTACCGACCCCGTTTCGACGGAATTTTACGTTTGTGGACCGCCCACCATGGTCACAGACGTCCGCGCACAGCTCCAAAAACGCGGTGCAACCGACATTCGCATTGAGGCCTACGAGTAGACACGACAGGGAACCTAAAACAGAAAAGAGGAGTACACTGAAGTCCTCAACAATCCGTCTTCAAGGAGGGCACCCTCATGATGAATGTAGGCGACCAGATCCGGTTTGCTGACTTGCCGCGCGAACGACGCATCATCTTCCAGTTTCACAAAGCGAACTACGTCCTGGAGCTGTCGACGCAGTTCGCAGCCGGAGTGACACGCACAGCAGATGGCTCCTGGCAGAAGGTCGGCGTCTGTGCGGTCCTGGATCCCGATGCAACATGTGTCGTCGTGGATCTGGTGCCACAGATGGTTGGCCACGGAACGTGGGAGGAAGATGCGCCAGACGATGATCCGCCCTCTTCTCCCGGACGAGGCATGAACACATGAGCCGTAGAACCCTCTACGGTATTTTCTTAAGAAACAATTAAACAGCACTGAAGAACTATTGTTTGGAAGGAGCTCTCGGAGGCGCCGCGGCTTGGTCCAGCAAATGTTCTGGGCTGGCGCGGCGCCGAGAGAGCAGTGCTGCAGCGAGCCGCAGGAGCGAGCTGACAGCCGGTCCTGACAGGCAATAGTTCTTCTGTGCTGTTTGTATCTCTTTTACAAAGTGATCTATGTGAGTGTCTCCAAGTGCCGTTCAGCATCCAACGCCGCTCGGCAGCCTTCTCCGGCGGCCGTCACCGCTTGGCGGTAACGGAAGTCGTTGATATCTCCAGCGACAAAGACGCCGGGAATAACCGTCTCTGTAGAAACATTCGCGTCTTTTGGGTGGATGTAGCCCTTTTCATCGACCGGCAAAATCGTCTTGAACACATCAGAATTCGGCTTGTGCCCGATCGCGATAAACGCGCCTTGGACCACAATTTCCTCTTTTACGTTGGTGACGTTGTTCCGAACGCGAACGCTCGTCAAAAATGCCTCGCCCACAAATTCGTCAACTTCGGTCTCAAAATGGAACGACACATTCGGCTGTGCAAGTGCGCGCTCCTTCATAATCTCACTTGCGCGCATGCCTTCTTTCGGTTTGCGCACCAAAACAACGACACTTTTACAAATCTTCGACAGATACAATGTTTCTTCCATGGCGGTATCGCCTGCACCAATCACGGCCACATCTTTTCCTTTGAAAAAATAGCCGTCGCAGGTGGCGCACGCAGAAATGCCTCGGCCGCGCAGCTTCGTTTCAGACGGAATGTTTAAGTACAACGCAGAAGCGCCGGTCGCCAGAATAATTGTTTGTGCCAAGACCTCTGTCTTTCCTTCCACGGTCAATTTATAAGGCCGTGAAGAAACATCCACAGCCGTGACCCGGCCAGCAATAAACGTTGTGCCGAATCGTTCAGCCTGTTTCTTCATGCGATCCATGAGTTCCGGTCCTTGAATGCCTTCGGGAAAGCCAGGATAGTTTTCTACATCTGTGGTCGTCATCAACTGTCCACCGACTTCCGGGCCAGAAATGATCACAGGCGCCAAAGCAGCACGCGAAGCATACAAAGCAGCGGTGTAGCCAGCGGGTCCAGAACCAACAATCACAACGCGATGCGTATCCATACGAATAACAACGAAACAAACAAAAGAAGGATGCGGCGATCATAGCGAAGGAGAGAGATCCCAACAACGATCAGGCGCCCTAGCGGCGCGCAAAACGGCTTGCTAGGCTGAAAAGACGTTATGAACGACCAATCCTGGAGCCTGGCGCGACTGGCGGTGTATCGGGAGCGGGTCAACCGTGAACTCGCGCGATTTCTAGCACGCAAACGCAAACATGTGGCCGAGATGGCGCCGGAAGCATTGCCCTATCACGACGCGATGGCTCGCTTTGTATTACGCGGCGGGAAGCGGATTCGTCCCGCGTTGGTGTACTGGGGGTATCGTCTGTGTGGCGGCGGCAAAGAAAAAGAGCGCGACGTCATCCGTCTTTCCATTGCGACAGACTTAACGCACAGCTTTCTCTTAATTCATGACGACATCATGGATCGCGGAACGCTTCGCCGCGGCAAGCCAACACTGCACATCGAGTTGGCACAGATGGCACGGCGTCAACATCGTCCAGATGCGGATCATCTCGGCATGGCGCAAGCAATTCTCCTTGGGGATTTCTGCTCGGCGCTCGCGTATGAAGTCGTTTCAAGCGCAGACTTCCCACAAGAAATAGGGCACAAAGTGTTGAGTGTCTACACCGAGATGTTGCAAGAAGTCGAAGTCGGCCAAGTGCTCGATATCTTGTATGGAGCAGGGGATGCGGTGGACGAAAAAGAGATTCACACCGTGATGGAATACAAAACCGCACGGTACACAGGCTTGGCGCCGCTCCGGATTGGGGCTCTGCTCGCGAATGCCACAGACGAACAGCTCGCCTGCATTACCGCATTTGCGCCGCCCATGGGTCGGGCATTCCAAATTGTCGACGATGTGATCGGGATGCTGGGAACGCAAAAAGAAATTGGCAAATCCAACGTGTCGGATTTGCGTGAGGGAAAAAAGACGCTGTTGATTGCGAAAGCGCTGAAGAAAGCAGATGCAGCGCAGAAAAAACGCCTGTTGCGTGCCCTTGGAGATCCAGAGGCAACACGGGAAGATCTGACCGCGGTCCGAAAAATCTTACGGAAAACAGGCGCAGCCGACGAATCCATTCGCGAAGCAAACGAGCTCATCGACCACGCGCTGAAACGCGTACAAGAAGGCCCATTTGAAGACGCAGAAGCAAAACGATTCCTGACGGGGATTGGGCGGTTTATTGTAGATCGGGTTTCGTAACGGCCGAACGTACTTCAACATGTATGTCATCCGTTTCCGACGCAAAAAACGAACCGAAAAAGAAAGAGGGGATCCTGGAACGGAAGCGAGATCACCTCACGCTCGCAGCGCGTTCAGATATGGATCTGCACGCGGCGGGTTTCGATGCCGTAGAACTTGCGTATTGCGCACTCCCGGAAATCGCCCTTGCAGAGGTCGACCTCCGCACCGCGTTTTTAAGGCGTGAACTTTCATTTCCGCTCCTGGTAGGTTCTATGTCGGGAGGACCTGTGGAAGCAGGCGCCTTCAATCGCGTCCTCGCGCGCGCAGCCCAAAAGGAACGCGTCGCGCTTGGTCTCGGTTCGATTCGCGTCGCCATAGAACATCCAGAAGTCCTGCCAACCTTCCAAGTGCGCAGGGAAGCGCCGGATATTCCGTTGCTCGTAAATCTAGGCGCCGTTCAGCTCAACAAAGGCATCACCGAAACACAGATCCAAGACGTGATTACGCGTACCGAATCGGATGCACTGATTCTCCACCTGAATCCGCTGCAAGAAGCGATTCAGCCAGAAGGCGATACAGACTTTTCGGATTTGCTACGAAAAATCGAACACCTCTGCAAAAAACTAGCGGTGCCCGTGATGGCAAAAGAAGTAGGTGCAGGCATCTCCGGAATCATGGCGAAGCGTCTCACAGAAGTCGGTGTCCATATCATTGATGTCTCCGGAACGGGCGGGACCTCTTGGGCGAAAATCGAAGGAGCGCGTGGCGCGGAACGACT